>JAFWAM010000009.1 GCA_017507595.1 Clostridia bacterium | reverse complement strand
ATACATTTTTTTAAATTGGAAAAAGGTTGAAATCCATGGCAACTATCCGTCCTTTGGGGATAAACGGTCTTTATCCCACTGAAAACAGTCCGTCAAGCGGCTATCTATACAAAAGCGGGGATAAAGCTCTCCTCATCGACCTTGGTAGCGGCGTTTTTACCGCTCTTTCGTCACTTATGGACCCGGCTTTGCTTGACGGGATAATACTTACCCATTTTCATCATGATCATTGCTCTGATCTTGGGGTGTTGTCCTATTATCTTCAGGCAAAGGGCAAAAGGCTTAAGCTTTACGTCCCTTCGCCAAAGGATACCCATATGTCCTGGATAAGCCATTGTCCCTACTTTGACGTGACGGTAATCGATGACGGTCAAAAACTGTCGATAAACGGCTTATCGGCTGACTTTTATCTTATGAACCACCCTGTTTCAGCCTACGGCGTCCGCATTGACGACGGCAAAAGTATTTTTTCCTACACAGGGGATACCAATCTTTGCGACAATCTTGATAAGCTTCTTTCAGGTGCCAACGTCGCCCTTATGGACAGCGCGTTTTTATTAAGTGATTGGTCGCCTAAAAAGCCCCACTTAAGCGCCCATCATTGCGGCCTGCTTTCCCAAAAGCACGGTGCCAAGCTTTTGCTTACTCACCTTAATCCCACAAAAGACAAATCCCTCTATTTAGAGGAAGCCCGCACCTTTACCGATAACGTTGAAGTGGCTTGCTACAAAGATTACCTTATATGAAGAAGTTTGCTAACTCAAGGCCTATACCGTTTGTGGCGCTATCTATGGCAGCCGGGGTTCTTCTTGGCTATTTCGGCGGGGTAATAAGTCCGTTTATCCCCATAATCGGCTTAGCGGTCCTATCCGTCCTGTCAATAGGCTTATATTTTGCTTATAAGACCAGAAAGAATTTGACCGTCAGCCTTGTGGTTATACTTTTCTTTTGCCTCGGGGCGATTCTTATCACTAACGCCATAAACGTTTACCAAAGCGCCGTGCCATACGACGGCAAGACCCTTCAGGTCGAGGGCACCGTTGAGGACGTTAAGCTTATTGACGAGGACCTTGTGGGCCTCACGCTTTCCGACGTAAGGATCAACGATGAAAGGGTCTCCTTTAAGATATTTGCCTACGTAAGCAGTGACAGGTTCAGCAGGGGAGAAACCATTATTTTTAGCGAAAAGTTGACCTATAAGTCGATTAACCCGCAAAATCTTGAAAGCAACACACCGCTTTCCGTCACGGTTAAAAACGGCCTCGTTTCGGCAGAAGATTCCAAAGCACGTTTCACCCTTTTCAATTTGGTCAGCCGTGTAATACGCAAAAATCTTAAGGGTGACAGCGCGGCAATTTGTCTTGGCGTATTGCTTGGCGATACCTCTTATTTTAAGGAAAGCACCCTTTTAAATTATCAGATGTCGGGTGTGTGCCACGTCTTTGCCGTATCGGGCCTTCACGTTGCCTTCTTTTCAAGCATTATTTTAAGGGTTTTATCCCTGTTTAAGGTGAAAGGGATCAAAAGCACGGTTTTATCCACCTTTTTCACCTTGCTTTACGCAGGCGTGTGCGGCTTTCCGTATTCTGCCATCCGCGCGACGATCATGATGGCCGTTTTAAGCCTCACCAAGGCCTTTGGCAGAAAGTACGACGGAATAAACTCCCTGTTTTTCAGCTTTTCCGTAATTCTTCTCATATTCCCGGCAGCCATATTTTCATACGGCTTCTGGCTTTCCTTCCTTGCGGTCATCGGCATAAACACCCTTTCTCGCAACGTCGAAAGCGCCCTTTCCTTTATGCCGGGCTTCTTGTCAAGCTCACTTTCCGTCAGCGTTGCGGTATCGGTCATCACAACTCCGCTCCTTATGCAAATGTCGGGCTATATGTCGATTATCGTCATATTTTTGAACGTAATAATCATCCCGATGATTACTTTTTTATACAGTCTTACTTTTGTCGTTACCTTGATTGCGGCAATT
>JAFWAM010000080.1 GCA_017507595.1 Clostridia bacterium | reverse complement strand
GGGAGCCCCTTCAGCCACTTGGGTACTTCTCCGTAAAGCTGAAAAAAATGATTTTTTATTAAATGCTAATACATAATAGCACAAAATTATCCTCTTGTCAAAAAAAATGAGCCATTTTTTAGATTTTATATAAGACTAAAACCGATTAAACTAAAAAATTCCGGTTTGTGGGCGATAAATTGTTTGACAAAGCCCAAAAGAAAGTTTATAATCATATAGCACTTTGAAAAAAAGTCGTTTTGCGCCTTTAGCTCAATTGGATAGAGCGTTGGTCTACGGAACCAAAGGTTAGGGATTCGAGCTCCTTAAGGCGCGCCAAAGATAACCCAAAACCTTGTGTTTTGGGTTGTTTTTTTTCAAAAATCCTTATTTTGCAGTTTTTGCCCCAAAATGCGCCGCGGCGCGGGCGAAAAGGAGGTTAATCGTGGAAAGCGCTAAAGGAAAAATCACGCTGGTGCTGTTTGATCTGGATGGGACGCTGCTTCCTATGGATCAGGAGCTTTTTATAAAGGCTTATTTTGGCGGTATCGCCGCAAGGCTTGCCCCACGCGGGTATGAGCCACAGGCCCTTATCAAGGCCATTTGGACGGGGACCGGCGCCATGGTCAAAAACGACGGCTTGACCACCAACGAAAGTGCCTTCCGGAAAGCCTTTTCAGCCGTTTACGGCCCCAAGGCAATGGAAGACGAGCCATACTTTGACCAATTTTATCGCGAGGATTTTGACGGCATAAAAAAGGTGTGTGGCTTCACGGCGGAAAGCGACCGCATAATAAAGCTCCTAAGGGGTGCGGGGGTAAGGGTCGCCCTTGCAACCAATCCGATCTTCCCCGCAATCGCCACCCAAATGCGCATGGCCTGGGCCGGCCTTGACCGCAATGATTTTGAGCTTGTCACCACTTACGAAAACTCAAGCTTTTGCAAGCCCAATCTTAAATATTATTAATAATTTTTGAAAAAGATATCCTGTTGCCCGGTGGAGTGCCTTATGGTGGGCAACGACGTGGGCGAGGACATGGTGGCCAAAAACCTTGGTATGAAGGTGTTTTTGCTTACGGACTGTCTTATCAATAAAAGCGGGGAGGATTTATCCGCCTATCCCCACGGCACCTTTAAGGACCTTGAGGAATATCTTAATAAATACGTATTGGCGCAAGCCGTATAAAAAACCGCCTGCAAGGAAGGTCCCTGCGGGCGGCGTTTTTTGTTATTCTAATTTTTACTTTCTATTATTTTACCTCGTAGCCCTCTTCGGTGATTGCGGCCTTGACAAGGTCAAGGTTGGCGCTGTCATCGTGGGTAAGGGTTACCGTGCCGGCTACGTGGTCGGCCTTTACGTCGGAAACCCCTTCGATTTTCATAAGGGCTTTTTGTACGTGGTTTTCGCAGTGGTGGCACATCATGCCTGCTACGTTTAATACAGTAATCATATTATTCTCCTTTGCGGATAAGCTTGCGTTATCCAAATCATTATTTTCAACAAGTGGGGCAATAGGTCGGTTTTCGCCACATTTTTCCATGCTTTCATCGCAGGACGGAAGGCCTTTTTTGACTTTTGCGCCCTTAAAAAGATTGATCCTTAAGGCGTTGGCCACCACGGTGACGCTTGAAAGGCTCATACAAGCGGAGGCGATCGCGGGGGACATTGCAAAGCCAAGGGCGGCGAAGGCGCCGGCGGCAATGGGGATGGAAATGACGTTATAAATAAACGCCCAGAAAAGATTTTCCTTTATTATGGTCATTACCCGTCTGGAAAGGGCAATGCCGTCTACCACGCCGTGTACGTCCTTGCCGACGGTTACCATATCGGCCGATTCCACCGCCACGTTTGATCCTGCGCCGATGGCAATGCCGACGTCGGCTGCGGTCAGGGCGGGGGCGTCGTTTATGCCGTCGCCAACCATGGCAACGGTCAGATCCTTTTTAAGATCGAGGATGACGGCCGCCTTTTGATTGGGGAGGACCTCCGCAATAACGCAATCAGGGTCGATGCCAAGGCTTTTACCTACGGCAAGAGCAACGTTTTTACTGTCGCCCGTCAGCATAAAGACCTTGATGCCAAGATCCCTTAGTCCTTGGACGGCGGATCTTGCCGAATCCTTAATTTTGTCTGCCACGGCGATTATGCCGAAAAGCACTCCGTTTTCGCTGAACAAAAGTGGCGTTTTACCCTCAAGGGTAAGCCCCTCAACGGTTGCAAGGGCGGGGGACGGGTCCACGCCAAGCTCGGTTAAAAGCTTTAAATTTCCGCCGATAACCGTCTTATAGGCGGACTTTCCGACGATTCCCTTACCGGGGATCTCTTCAATGCTGTCAAAATTATCTACGTCAGCACCGTCAAAGCGGTTGACTACGGCACGGGCCAGGGGATGGCTTGAAAGCCTTTCGACCGAAAGGGCGATGCGGACAAGACCTTCTTCCCTTTTGCCGTTTAAAGCTATTACGTCCGTAACCGTTGGGGCGCCTTCGGTTAAGGTCCCGGTTTTGTCAAATACCACTGCGCCAACCTTGCCGACGTTTTCAATGGCGGTTGCGTTTTTATATAGCACACCGCTTTTTGCCCCTCGGCCGGAGCCTACCATTATGGCAACGGGGGTGGCAAGACCAAGTGCGCAGGGGCAACTTACAACAAGGACGGCAACTGCCTTGGTCAGGGAGGTTGAAAAGTCCTTGCTTATTAATATCCATATTAAAAATACTATGAGCGAAACGCCTATAACCGCCGGCACGAAAACCCCTGCGACCTTATCTGCAAGCTTGGCAATGGGCGCCTTTGAAAGGGAAACGTTTTTGACAAGCTCAACTATTTTTGCAAGGGTGGTGTCCCTGCCCACCTTGGTGGCGCGCACCGTGACGTAACCGTTAAGATTTACCGTGGCGGAGAAGACCTCGTCGCCCACCGATTTGTCAACGGGCAGGCTTTCGCCGGTAATTGCCGATTGGTCAAAGGCGCATTGGCCCGACGTTATCACGCCGTCGCAGGGGACGCTTTCGCCCGCGCGTATTACCATAAGGTCGCCGACCTTGATGTCTTCAACGGCCACGGTGATCTCTTTTCCGTCAACGAGAATATTTGCC
>JAFWAM010000079.1 GCA_017507595.1 Clostridia bacterium | reverse complement strand
ATACAAGCCTCTTGTTGAAGGTACTGAAGAGCTCGACTATGATGCAATTGCTTCAAAGTTCAAGATGATCCTTGAAAAGTACATGGACGACGCCTTTATGGCAACTGCATCAAATCAACCGCAATACGTCGTATTTGTTGCCGCAACGGTTAACAAATAATAACAAATAGGATATTTTTACTATGATCGGGGCACTAGCACTGCCCCGATTTGCGTAGTAGGCAAAAATTGCCTTATTTTACCGTTTTTTTTAGTTTATTTATACTAATGTCGCTCGCGCGCGTTAAAAATTCTTGCCAAGCCACGGCCATTAGTATATAATATACTTAATTTAGTTTTATCAAGTAGGTGCTTATGACCGGATATGAAATATTATCCCTTATCGTTACCGTACTTGGCGTCGCAAGCTTTTCGGCGGTTATCACCATGCTTTACGCCAGGTATCGCGATTCCTTCGTGGCGGAGGTTTCCGCCGGTAAGCGGGATATGGAGCTTATTGAAAATTATTTTTACGAGAACCAGGACAAGGTCCGCCGGAGGAAGGCTTTTTTCCAAGGTCTTCGCAGCGTGGCCTACGTGGGTCTTTTGGCTATCGTTATTATATTTTTCATTCTTGCCATGTTTGACCGCTTCGGCATTACCCTTATCGGTAACAAATCTATCATGGTCGTAGCTTCCGGCTCCATGAGCGAAAAGAACGAGGCCAACACCTATCTTTTCAATCACAACCTCAACAACCAGTTTGACACCTACTCAATTATCGTTTTAGAGCGTCTTGACGACCCCGAAAAGTCCTTAAAGCAATACGACGTTATCGCTTACCTGGACGACAAGGGTCAAAACATTATCCACCGTATCAAGCGTATCGAAAAAATCGACGGCGTAACCCGCTACGTTGTACGTGGCGACGCCAACGACCGCGACGACGAATTCAAGCCCTTGCCTGAAAACGTCCTCGGCCGATACACGGGGCGAAACCTTCCCGTTATCGGCGCGTTCATTCTCTTTTTGCAGTCCTATTCGGGCATGACGACCATTGCGGCGCTTATTTACTGCTTGATTATGCTTGACAGGAACTCTAACAAGATACAGGAGGCTCAGGAAGCCCGTACCGACTTTTTATTTGAGCATTTAAATCTTAAGGATCAGGACGCATTAAACAACCTTTCGGTTGACTACGTTGAAAAGATCTATCTCAACAAAATTTCCTACTCAATAAACGAAAACGGCCTCATCTCTCGCGAGGTGGCCCAAGAGGTCTTAGAGGAATACGAAGACGAGGTCAATAAAATAAAAGCCGAGCGTGAAAAAGGGGAGGGTCCCTTGCAGGAAGATCCCCGTAAAGACACGCTGCCCCCCCAAACTGTGGACGAAAAATCCCAATCCGACTCTTTAGATAAGGAAGATTAATCATGTTAAAGAAGATTTTTACCAGAAAGAACTTAATGGCCATTGCACTCGTTGCATTATTTTCCGTTGTGGTTGTTTTTGTCGGTCTGTGCATTGACGATGCCCACGCCGTTTTCAGCAAGAAAAACCCCATCGCCGCAATTGCCGACGGTATTGGCCTTACACCAATCAAGTCCACGGTTGCCGGGTTTATCACCCTCGTCCTTGTGGCAATTTACTTTACCGTTTTTGCCGCTGCAGTAGTTTACGAAAGACGTGCCGCCATTATTGCGGGCAAAAAGCCCTTCAGCCTTAAGATGCTTGGCATTTACGCGTTGACGTTTATTTGCTGCGCTATTTTATCACTTGGCTTTGGCGTGCTTATTCAAAGGCCTTTGACTGCCGAAAATATCACGACGATGCTTCTTTTCGTCGGTCAGTCGGTTATGCTGGGCGCAATTATCTATATCGTTTTATTCGCGGTAATCGGCGCCGTTGCAATGCTTGTCGTTAACTTCCTTCTCGTTGACAAGCCCTTTAAGTTCTTCGACGACGAAAGCGAGCCCGTCTTTGACGACGACGATATCGATCACGACTTATCCGGCAGCTTTGACGTCGACAACAACCAGACCAACCAGACCCAGGGTCAGGGCGGTCAGGGTGGCCCAGGCGGCCAGGGCGGCGCAGGTGAGGGCGAAGGCTCCAACCTGGTTTCAAAGGATTACGAGCTTTCCGATGCGGAAATCGTTTTCCCCGAGCTTGCCAAGATCGACGTTAAGTACGACGGCTTTGACGGCGTGCCTATGCTTTCTGACGAGGTCACCCTTGAAGAGATCTGCGTAAGGTTCAGAAATTACCTTGCCAAGGAAGAAAAGCTTTACTTTGAGCCCGACATCATCAGATTCTTCATTTCCGGCTTTGCCGCATCCCACTTTGAAATTTTAGAAGGCTTGTCCGGTACAGGTAAGTCCTCACTTCCCAGATACTTCACCAAGTTCTGCGGCGGTAAGCTTCTCTTCATGCCCGTACAGGCAACCTGGCGTGACAAGAGTAACATTTTGGGCTTCTTCAACGAATTCTCCAAAACCTACTCCGAAACGGAATTCTTAACAAGCCTTTACGACGCAAACTACGGCACGGACGAGATCAATATGTACGTTCTCGACGAAATGAACATTTCCCGTGTTGAATATTACTTTGCAGACCTTCTCTCCGTACTCGAGTACCC
This sequence comes from Clostridia bacterium, assembly GCA_017507595.1. The sequence goes on along the minus strand of JAFWAM010000079.1, from coordinate 48 downwards.
CGTTCCCGATTGGAAGATCAAGGTCATGAACGTCCCGACAAACTTCGT
>JAFWAM010000078.1 GCA_017507595.1 Clostridia bacterium | reverse complement strand
GCTGAAGCAGTCATAGCAACCGAAATACCGAAATTGCCGCTTGATGGACAAACTACCCTTTGTCCTGACTTTATAAGCCCTTGGCAAACAAGATGACTTATTATGCGGTAAGCAGGGCGATCCTTTATGCTGCCGGTGGGGTTGAAGGACTCCACCTTGCCCAATAAAAGTCCTTGTATATGTCGATTATCGGCAAATTTTGCCAATTTCACAAGAGGTGTGTTGCCGATAAAATCCGTTGCATTGATGCAATAACCCATTAATCTGACCTAAAACATTAAAAGAGTCCTCTTTAGCTGATCTAAATGTCTTTTGTTGGAAAAATGGGAAATAACCGACCTATAGGCCGATTTTTAGTCTTCCTGTGCTTCTTTTACCGTAAGCTTTTCACGAATGGTCTGCTCTGCCCAAGCGGCAACGTCGGGATGAGTTTCGAAATATTCCCTTGCCTTTTCCTTGCCCTGAGCGATCTTTTCGCCGTTGATGGAGAACCAGGAGCCACTCTTTTCGATAATGCCAAGCTCTACGCCCATATCAATAATGCAGCCGGCCTGGGAAATACCCTTGCCGTAAATAACGTCGAATTCTGCAGTTTTAAATGGAGGAGCAAGCTTATTTTTAACAATTTTAACTTTTGTTCTGTTACCGATAATGCCGGTGGTATCCTTTAAGGCGTCAGCCTTTCTTACGTCGATCCTGACGCTGGCGTAGAACTTTAACGCCTTACCGCCGGTGGTGGTTTCGGGGTTGCCGAACATAACGCCGATCTTTTCACGAAGCTGGTTAATGAAAATAATGCAGGTGTTGGTTTTGTTAATGACGGGGGTAAGCTTTCTTAAAGCCTTGGACATAAGTCTTGCCTGAAGACCAACTGCCGCATCGTCCATTTCGCCTTCGATTTCAGCCTTGGGGGTAAGTGCCGCTACGGAGTCAATTACGATAAGGTCAATTGCGGCGCTTTCAACGAGCATTTCGGCAATATTTAAGGCCTGCTCGCCACAGTCGGGCTGAGAAATATAAAGCTTGTCAAGATCTACGCCAAGCTTTGAAGCATAGATGGGGTCAAGGGCGTGCTCAGCATCAATAAAGGCTGCAATGCCCCCTGCTTTTTGAGTTTCGGCAATGGCATGAAGTGCCAAGGTGGTCTTACCGGAAGATTCCGGGCCGTAAATTTCAACTACCCTGCCACGGGGAAGGCCGCCGATCCCAAGGGCCATATCGATTGCGATGCAGCCGGTAGAAATAGTTTCTATGCCCTGCGCAGCTACGTTCTGGTCGAGCTTCATAATAGAGCCCTTGCCGTATTCCTTTTCAATTTCGTGAAGCACCTTTTCAAGGGCTTTTAATTTGTCTTCCATGTTTCCTCCGTATATGTATAATTTTTTTATATAAATTGAGCTATAAGCCGATTATCGGCCTAAAGCGTTATAGACTGTCTAAATTTTCAACCGCCTTTATCGCAAGGAAAAGCCCTGCGTTGGCGGCCGATAAAATGTTTTCGCCTCGGGTACCCTTAAAGTGATATTTGTAAACCTGGATCTTGTCGCCCGCACCTACCCCGATATAGCAAAGGCCGTCCTCGTCAGATGGGTGAACTGAAGATCCTGCGTACCCTGTAACCGTTATGCAAACGGTACAATTGCCCTCGGATAAAAGTCCCCTGGCCATCTCGTAAGCGACCTCGGATGAAACGACTGTTTTTTGAACGACCGTAGCGTGGCTTACACCAAGACGGCGCTCCTTAGACGCCGTGTTGTAGGTCACAAGGCCGTCGTAAAAAACGTCACTGGCGCCGTCAACCTTAACGATTGACGAGGCAATAAGGCCGCCGGTCATGGATTCCGCTGTGGAAAGAGTTTGCTTTCTCAGCTTTAAAACGTCGCGAAGCCTTTCGCCAAGGGTGACGTCGTCTTCGGCGTAAATATGATTTTTAAGCTTTAAGATAAACTCCCTCGCGGCACGATCAACTTGGGATTTTGGGGCGTTTTCGCCGTAAATAAGGGTGGTTTTTGAATCAAAGCCCATCGTTGCCGTGTGAAAGAACACCGATGGATATTTTTTTGAAATAGCGCGGGTCACACCCTCAATATCCCCCTTGTCTAAGCCGTAAAGCTTGAAGACAAGGTTTTCTGCGCTGATGTTAAAGTGAGTCTTAAGCGCCGCTGACAAGCTATCCTTGTATTGGCCGTTATAGTCATCCGGAACGATTGAGATAAGGCTTTCGCCAAGGCAGAAGCCGTTGGCGTCGGGACTTAACCCAAGCCTTTGAAATACTGACGGAAAATAAAAGTCGGTACGGCTGCTGTTAAGGATAAACATACAGTCAAAGGTATCTGAAAGCGCCCTTTCAAGGGCCTTTTCATCGCAAGAGGACAACACCCTTATTTCATCTGCGTAAAGGGTGTAAAAATTTATCATATTAACGAAGCCCAGCTCGTAGCTAAGGTCTTGGTTGTTTGTTCTTTTCTCAAAGGAAAGAACTACAGTCCTCATTTACTTTTACTCTCCAAAGTGTTGCCGTAAACGGCAAGATAGTGAATACCCGATACGACCGTCAGAACTACCGCAACGGCGAAAAGGCCAAAGCCCGTAAAATAAATTACGTTGTGAACAAGCCCTAAATCGCCAAAGACGCCGAATAAGGCGCCGCCGGGTAAAAGCTCTGCCGCGACCATTAAAATGACGATGGATACGTCCTGAAAAATGGTTTTAAGCTTACCCCATCTGTCTGCTGCAATAACGACCCCCTTTTTTGCGGTAACCATCCTTAGACAAGAGATGAGAATTTCTCTTGCAAGAATAAGGGAAACGAGGGTGCCGCCGATAAAGGTTGGCAATACGTCTGAGGTTATGAGCGTGCCGTCAAGAAGAAGTATGCACGCGGTAAGCACCAACACCTTGTCGGCACAGCCGTCCAAAAACTTGCCAAGGTCGGTGACAAGGTTGTACTTTCTTGCAATGTAGCCGTCCAAAAAGTCGGTACAAGCGGCAATTGCAAAAACCAACCCCGAAACCAGATAGTGACAGGGAAAATTAACGTAAAAAGTAATCATAAACACCGGAATAAGACAAAGTCTTAAAACGGAAAGCTTATTAGGTAAGTTCATTTTCTATAACTCCGTACAAATCACAGTTTTTGTGAGATTTGATCCTTACTGAATATTTTTTACCTTCTTCAATAAGCCCCTCACCCCTAAGATAAACGACGCCGTCAATTTCGGGGGCGGAGAACCATGCGCGGCCCACAAAGCCGCTGAATTTTTTATCCAAGCCGTCGCAAACGACCTCTAACGTCTGCCCGACAAAGCCGTCAAGAAGCTGACCCATTACACCGCCTTGAACGGAATAAAGATATTTGACACGCTTGTTCTTTTCCGCCGCCCGCATATGTCCGCTT
>JAFWAM010000077.1 GCA_017507595.1 Clostridia bacterium | reverse complement strand
GTTATCCCCCTCATATACGTTGCCGCAAGAAGACCACCAACGTCCCCTACCACGCCGCCGCCGAGGGTTAAAACAACGTCCTCTCTGGTAAAGCCGTTTTCAGCCAAAAGGTCGGCCATTTTTATAAGACTTTTTGGGGTTTTATCCCTTTCGCCGTCCATAAAATCGCAAATAACCGTCTTATAGCCCGACTTTTTCAATGACGACAGGACCTTTTTACCAAACAGCCCCTTCACCCTTTTGTCGGTAACCACAAAGACCTTTTTTGGCCCGCCAATATTAAGTTTTAAAACCCGGCCGATCTTATCGGCGTGGCCGTTGCCAACGTACACGGGGTACGGAAGGCTCAGCCCATCCAGCTGGCGATACATATCTACTCCTTAATAACAGCCTTTCTTATTTTTTTGATTTTTTCAACCAAGCCCTTAAGCTCCTGTGGGGTAATGGCCTGCGCCCCGTCTGAAAGGGCTTTGCAAGGGTTATCGTGGACCTCTATCATCACGCCGTCAGCCCCTGCCGCAACGGCCGCCAGGGCCATGGGCGACACAAGATCAGCCCGACCCGTGCCGTGGCTTGGATCGACGACAACGGGAAGCCCCGTCAACCCCTTAAGGGCAGGCACGGCGGCAAGATCAAGGGTGTTGCGTGTGTAAGCGTTGAAGGTTTTTATCCCCCTTTCGCAAAGGGCCACCTTGGTTGCCCCCTCCACAAGAAGATATTCGGCGCTGAGCAAAAGCTCGTTTACGGTTGCAGACGAACCCCTCTTTAACAAAACGGGCTTTTTGAGCCTGCCAACCTCCTTTAAAAGCTCGTAATTCTGCATATTGCGTGCGCCGATCTGAATGACGTCAACGTCGGCAAAATCCTCGATATCCCTGACCCCCATAAGCTCCGACACGACGGGAAGACCGACCTCCCTCCCCGCGCGGACGAGAAGGTCTATACCTTCCCTCTTGAGCCCCGCAAAGGAGTATGGAGAGGTCCTTGGCTTATAAGCCCCGCCACGAAGCATGCTAACGCCGCAATCCTTTACTGCGCGGGCAAGATCAAAAATGCCATCGCCCTCTACTGCGCAGGGTCCGGCTATGATCTGAAGCTCTCCACCGAAAAAGCCGCCGCCCTCAGCCGCGGTCGCAAGGGGTGTGCGGGTGGATACGGGCACCACGCCCATAACCCCGGAAAGGGACCGAAAGAGCTCGCCGTCAATATGGGAAACATCCCCGAGAAGGCTCACTGTTGAAAAGCCGTTGCCCTCCCCAATGGAAAAATCCAGTCCAAGATCCTTTATTTTTTCAATTACGTTAAGCCTTTCTCTGTCGGAAAGGTCTTTTTTAAGCAAAATGATCATAATCCATCTCCACAGAGCCCACAACGTGGCCCGGTCGCGCAAAAATCGCACTATACTTAGACATATACAATAATTTTATCACAATCGGTATAATTAATCAAGTTAATATTTAATATTAGTTGACCAAAAGGGTATTTTTGTTCCCTTCGACCTCCGATGAGGCCCAAAAAAGATCTTTCATTGCCCCAAAAAAAGGACCGTGATCAGGTTATTTTTATCTTTTTGCCGACAAACGTTTGCAAATATAGGTAACAAATGTTAAAATAAAGCAAATAATAAATTAAAGAGGTATATTATGAGAAAACCTATCATTGCAGGCAACTGGAAAATGAATAAAACCCCCACTGAGGGCGTTGCCCTCGTCAAGGAGCTTATCCCCCTTGTAAAGGACGCCGCTTGCGACGTTGTCGTTTGCGTACCGGCAACCGATCTTTACGCTGTTGGCCAGGCCTTAAAGGGCACCAACGTAAAGCTTGGCGCACAGAACGTTCACTTTGCTGAAAGCGGTGCATACACGGGCGAGATTTCTTGCGATATGTTAAAGGAGCTTGGCGTTGAATACGTCATTATCGGCCACAGCGAAAGACGTCAGTACTTTGGCGAAACCGACCAGACCGTAAACATGCGCACCTTAAAGGCCCTTGAAAAAGGCCTTATCCCCATCGTCTGCGTTGGCGAAAGCTTAGAGGAAAGGGAAACCGGCAAGACCGAAGAGGTCCTTTTAAGACAGATCACCGAAGGCCTTAAGGGTGTTGAGGATTTATCCAAGCTTGTTATCGCTTACGAGCCGATCTGGGCCATCGGCACGGGCAAAACGGCCACCAGCCAGCAGGCAAATGAAACCATCGGCTTTATAAGAAAGACCCTTGCGGAAAACTTCTGCCCCAAGTGTGCGGCAAAGGTCCGCATCCAGTACGGCGGCAGCATGAAGCCCTCCAACGCGGCTGAGCTTATGTCCATGGAAGAGATCGACGGCGGCCTTATCGGCGGTGCTTCCTTAAAGGCAGTTGATTTTTCACAGGTAGTTAATTACTGATATTAAAAAACGCCACCGGCCCGTCCGGTGGATTTTTTTATCCCCTATATTTTTTATCTTAAAAATTGTATAAAAAGCAATAAAAATGGCGCTATAACACCGTTATCGCCATTTTTTTGTTTTCGGGCCTAAAGGGGCCTTCTTTAAAAAAGGCCCTTGCAGAAATTCAATGCGCGAGGGCGCCCCGTCGTGCCTTACGGCCTCGCCCCTTACCCCGTATGGGAAAGTGAGTGAAAGACAACTAAAATTGCAAGATAATCGGCTTATAGCCTCACTTTTGCCGCCCAGCTGTCAAAACCCCTTTTAGTCCGATCGCGCCCCACGCGCGACCTCTGCCACGGCAGGAATGATCTGAAAAAACCGCCGCCGTTTAAGGAAAAAGGGCCCCGTCTAACCCCAAAAAGGGGCCATACCAAACTCAAACGCACCCCGGTTGCCGCCGAAAATGATATATAAATGTCTTTTTTGTCCATAAAAAGACACGAATAATCCTATACCGAATTTCGCTTTGCATATTGACAACTCTGCTTATTGGTAGTAAAATAAATGTATATACGGTATATATTCATATATACTTTGATATTTACGTGGGCACACGCCCGCCAAAAGACGTTAATATTTACGGAGGGAAACATAATGAATAGCAAAAAACTTACCGCTTTATTGTCATTTGTTCTCGTTATGGTTGCAAGCCTTGTTTTATCCGGCTGCCACATGCACACCTTTGACGTTAAATTTTCAAATGATGAAAACGCACACTGGTACGCCGCCAACTGCGGCTGCGACCTTAAGGGCAACTATGCCGAGCACGTTGACGAGGATAACGACCACCTTTGCGACCTCTGCGGCTATGACGAAGGCCACGCCGATACCGACCACGACGACCTGTGCGACGGTTGCGGTGCCGCCCTTGAACACAAACACTTATTCAGCGAAGACTGGACTAGCGACAACCAATATCACTGGCACGAAGCAATTTGCGGCTGCGCCATGATAAAGGATAAGACCGCCCACTTTGACGAGGACGTTAACGAAGCCTGTGACGAGTGCGGCGCATACGTCAAGCACGAGCATACCATGGCAACTGAATACTCCTACGACAACAATAACCACTGGTACGCTTACGCCTGCGGCTGCGATGGCGAATTTGAAACCGCTCCCCACGTAAACGAAAACGGCGACGTTCTTTGTGACGAATGCGGCTTTGAAATGTACGAGGTCGTAACAAGCCACTTTGACACCAACGACGTTGGCGCCGCCACCTACGAGGAAGACACCGCCTTTGGTATCTTTACGGTAGGTGCAGGCACCCAGGTAAGGGACAGAAAAAAGACCCTTAACGGCGTTACCTATGTGAGATCTGTTAAGGTAAACGGCTCAACCGCAGCCTTCTACGTAAACGCAGGCGGCCCCGGCATGCTTACCATGATCATCCAGAACGGCTCCTCAAGCGCCGATACACAGATCCTTAAGATGTACACCCCCGGCAGCGACGTTGCCGTAAGCCTTGAATACCCCGGCAAAGCAAGCGACAATCCAATGTATAAGATGGAAATCGCCATCGAAGAGGCCGGCGCTTACAAGTTCCAGTGCAGCGGCACCACCGATATTTACGACGCGATCTTCACGTCTATCGTCAAGAAAGGCGACCACACCACCGTTACCGCAACCCTTTGCGACGACGCTGAAAACGTTTTGGGCACCGTATCCGTTTACGACGGCACCATCCTTAACTTAAGCGTTCTTCTTGAGGCAATTGAAGCGCCTGAAGGATACGAGATCGACGGCGTTTACACCGATAAGGACTTCGCCGGCGAATACGTCAACGGCCCCATCTACAGCAATACAAAATTATACGTTAAGCTCTCTAAGGTTGAGATCCCCACCGGCAACAAGACCTACACCTTAACTATCAATTCGGACACCGTACCCGGTGACAAAGCCCCGGAGGGCTTGACCCTTATCAACGACATCTTCTATATGTCACAAAACGTCAAGGGCGAATCCGTTAAGATCGACGGTCTTACGGCTACCTACTCAAGACAGATCTCCCTTACCAGCGGCAAGGTTACGACTGCAACCAACGGCATCGTATTTACCGTTGACGAAGGCACCTATGCAACCGTTACCCTCGTTGCCGCCGCAAAGAGCGACAAGACCATCTCCTTCAAGATCTTAGATAACGACGGTGCAGCAGTTGTCCCCGCAGACCTTGCCATTGGCGGCGTTGCAGCAGGCGATTGGGATACCCTCCCCATCGATACGGCAAACACCTATACCTTCACCCTTGAGGCAGGTACTTACCACCTCGGCGGCAGTGGCGGTGGCGCTTACGTTTACGCTTTATCCGTTGAGTTTTAATCCTTGGCCCATCCTTTGGCGAAGGTTGCTCGGACTATATTAATAAATAGTATATTGTCGGGCACCCCAACCCTATAGGAAGCTTCAAAGCTCCACAACTATTTAAGGCTGCTTAAAGCAGCCTTTTTTTTGCTTAAACTCCTTTTTTCGCCAAAGCCCTTCCCTTTGCGGACGTTTCATTGGCCAAAAAAACAGCAAACATTACAAAAAAGCAGGCCTATAGGTCCGTTATCGGACATATAGGCCTTTTGTTTTTCTTGCGAAAGCAATTTGCTATTTTTTAAATATTTTAATTAAAATTTGTGATATTGTTTTACATTTAACATCAGTATTCAAATATGAATTTAGAATTAATTCTATTTCTTTTTTGAAAACCCCAACGAATTCTATATAGTCTTATAAATTAAATCAGAACCTATAATTCTTGCGATAACAGCTGGACAAATATTACTTGATGGTAACATCATAAAATGTAGTGCATCTCTTAAAGTAATAATTTCGCCACCTTTAAAGCTTGGAGTAGAATCGATTGAATTTAAATC
>JAFWAM010000076.1 GCA_017507595.1 Clostridia bacterium | reverse complement strand
GCCTATAAGCAGGTTATCTAATGGAATTAAAGCAGGTTATACAAAAAAATAACTTCCGCTTCAACAAAAGGTTCGGACAGAACTTCATTGAAGACGAGGACCTTTTAAACAAGATCGTGGGCGTTGCCGGGGTAACGGCAGAGGACACTGTTCTGGAGATAGGCGTCGGTGCAGGCACCCTGACCCGAGCCCTGTGTGCACGTGCAAAAAAGGTCGTCGGGTACGAAATTGACAAAAACCTTGCACCCGTCTTAAGTCAGACCCTGGCCGGCATTGACAATTGCGAGGTCGTTTTCCGCGACTTCATGCGGGAAAGTGTTGAGGGGCTTAAGGAGTTTATTGACGGCGACTTTATCGTGGTTGCAAACCTGCCGTATTATATAACCTCTCCCATAACCATGCGACTTTTGGAGGAATTTCCTTTGTGCAAGCGCCTTGTTATTATGGTGCAAAACGAGGTCGCCCTCCGCTTTACCGCCAAGGAGGACACAGCCGACTACGGCAGCATTACGGCGGCCATTGATTATTACAGCGATCCGTATTACGAGTTCTTCGTGCCGCGTGAAAAATTCTTTCCGGTGCCCAACGTTGACTCTGCCGTCGTCAGGCTGGAGCGCAACTTAAAGTACACGGTCAAAAGCCATTACGCCTTTAAGGAGGTTTTGCGCATAAGCTTTTTATCAAGGCGCAAGACCTTGGCAAACAACCTTATCAACGTTTTTAAGATCCCACGCCCCCAGGCTGAGGAGGTTTTGCAAAAGGCCTCTCTTCCCGTCGGCATCCGCGGCGAGGTCCTATCCACAGCCCAATTTGCCCATTTGTCGGACGTGTTGTACGACGTGGGGCTTATAAAGGAAAAGCACAAAAATTAAAGCGGCCTTTTGCCGCTTTTTTTATTTTCCGTCAAGCGCTTCAAAAAAGGCGACGGGCTTTTTTATTTGTTGGCTTTTTTTACTGAAAAGTAGGGCTATAAGCCCATAAACGATAAAAACCGTGCCTGAGATCACGTAATATGTCGGGTAAAAAGCAAAGGTGCTGAAGATAAAAAGGGTGATCCCGTAAGCCACAAATTTTTTGCCGCTTTTTTTGGTGAAAAGCTTTTTTATGTTGAGGGGAAAGTTTTTTTTGGGTGGGTCCTTTAAGGGGATAAGGTTTTTTTCCAGAAGCCTTGGCACAATGGTCTCGGTTTTAATAAGCTCCACCCCAAAGGCCTCAGAAAGGCCCGACGCACCCTCTGAAAAATCCTTTGAAACTATCCCAAGCTTAAGGTGAGGAAAGGGATTGTCAAAAAAGGCCCTTTTCACGTCGTTTTGGGTCCCCTCATCGGGAAGGAGCAAAAGACACAGGGCGTATTTGTCACCTATGGACATATATTGTCCCCGAGCATTTGCACGTATGCCCATATTACTGAAATAAGCCAGAAAAATTTCCTCAGCTACGTCATATGGGCAGGTGTGCAAGAAATATTCCCCCCGATTAAGTGCCCCGTCCCTTTCAAGGCGGGCACGCTTATTTATAAGGGCGTCCTTTTGGATAAGAACAAATCCCACCGTGAAGCCCGCCGTTAAAACAAGGGAGAAAATTATCCTCGGTGCAGGGCCAACGGGTAGGAGGGTGCATATCACCGTAAAGCAAAAAAATGACAGGGCGGCGGCAATGACTCCGTTTAAAATTATTGGCAGGTTAAGATTTTTCATGGCATAATTATTGACGAAAAAGTAATTAATTATTCTTGATTATACAGTCGTTTTATGTTAAAATATGTTAAAGGTAACGGTATGAAGATAGGAATATACGGCGGGTCGTTTAATCCCGTCCATAAAGAGCATATTAATTTGGCAAGGTCGGCAGTAAAGTCCCTTGGCCTTGAAAGGCTTATCGTCGTCCCTGCGGCGACGCCCCCACACAAGCTTGGACAAACCATTTTGTGCGGAGAGGACAGGCTTAATATGCTTAAGCTCGCCTTTGACGGCGAGCCCCGTATTGAGGTAAGCGATTACGAGCTTTTAGCCCCGGGCCCCAGCTACACCTATCTTACCGTGGAGCATTTTAAAAAGATATTTGACGGGGCTGAGGTTTACTTTTTGGTGGGGACGGATATGCTTGAGGACTTCCCCACGTGGAAGAACCCTCAAAGGATATTGGACTCGGCAAGGCTTTTCGTCACCCCAAGAGAGGGTGAGGATATTGCCTCCGCCCTAGATAAATTTAAAAAAGCCTTCCCCGGAAGAGAAGACTCTGTGGTTGTTTCCGATTATCCGGGCAAGGATATTTCCTCATCAAGGATAAGGTTCAGCCTTTGTCTTGGCCTTGACACAAGCCCGTATCTTACGGATGAGGTAAGGTCTTATATTGAAGAAAATGAGCTTTATTCGGGCGGGGCAATTTGTGAGTTTTTGCAAAAAAACCTGCCTATAAGCCGATTAATCCACACTCGCGGCGTTATGCTTTTGGCAAAAAAGTACGCAAAGCGGCTTGGCGTGGACGTTGAAAGGGCAGTTTTTGCAGCAATGGTCCACGACGTTGCAAAGCGTCTTGATAAGGACGATTACCCCGGCTTTAAGGTGGACGGTGACGTGCCAAAGGGAGTTATCCATCAGTTTCTGGGTGCCTACGTTTTAAAGGAGCTTTTTGCCGTTACCGACGAGGGCGTTTTAAACGCCGTCAGGTACCACACCACGGGGCGCCCCCAAATGACCCTTCTTGAAAAGATAGTCTTTATTGCGGACCTTTTGGAGGAGGGCAGGGCTTATGACGAGGTTGCGACCCTTCGGCGTGCCGTTGACGAGGATTTTGAAGCAGGCTTTAGGCTGTGCGTAAAAAGACTTATGACCCATCTGACCCTTCAAGGGGGCGAAATATACAGCCTTACCAAGGCCTGTCTTGACTATTACTGTAACCAAAAATAAAAAGCCCAACGAAATGGGCTTTAAAATTGTATATTAATCAGAAAAACAAATACAAACCGATATAAGGAAAGAAAAAATGGATTCAAAATTACTTGCAGATGCTATCTGCCAATACTTATCAAGCAAAAAAGCACAGGACATCGTTAAAATTTACGTTGCCGAAAAGACCGTGGTTGCCGACTATTTTATTATTGCCAGCGGCCGATCCACCACACAGGTTAAGGCCCTTTGCGACAACGTGGAGGAATACTGCTCCAAGGAGTTCGGCCTTGACGTGACCCGTCGTGAAGGCGTTGCCGAGGGCAGATGGGCAGTTTTAGACTTTGGCGGCGTTCTCGTCCACGTATTTGACGATGAGGACAGACTTTTTTACCACCTTGAAAGACTTTGGGGTGAGGGTGAAAAGTACGTTGACGAGGAATAATTCATTTACCGCTGATTTTATCGCGAAACTGGTCAGGGGATAAGATAGTTGCCTCAAAGGGGATTTTTACCCCCGGTTTTTTCTGCCGCTTTTTTTTCTCAAGCCGTACGCCGTCCACAAAAAATATCTGGGCGCCGCGGCTTGGGGGCGGATCGTTTTTTTTGCGACCAAGACGAAAAATTGCTATAAAATAAGAAATCACAAGACACAGTATAAAAAGTAAAAATACCACCGTAACACCAAAAACCGGTTGAACCATAAAACACCTTTTTTGTTTTATCCTAACATTTATTTCAGGGAAAACTACAAGAGCTTTTATCGTTTTTTGCCGATTTTTAAGGATAACGGCGGTATTTTTTTTGTGAATAATTTTGCTAAATTTTACCGATAATCATTTTAACCGATTAATTTTAAATGACGTTTTTCGCCTTAAGGAGGTTTTTTATGAACGGTGAAAGTAAGGATTTTTACGCCCTTAAAGGGGAGGAAGAAAATGGCTTGAAAAAAGAAGACACTGTGGGCAAAAGTTCGCCTATAGGCCCGTTATCAAAGGATTTTGACGATAAAGGGGAAGAAAAATCAAAAAATGAAGAGGTAAAAAGCGGCTTATCGGAGGAAAACAATGACCGAGGAATAAAAAACGCCGCAAGGCTTTTCGGCGTTAGCGAGGACGTGATGGAGGATGAGTTTATTTCCTTTAAGGCGGAAAAGATCATAAAAAGGCTTAATCTTGACCTCGGCGGCCACGCCCATGGCAACGACGTTTTGCGGGGTGAAATTCTTTCCGCCGCGGAGGCGGGCTTCGGCTCGGTCACCGTGCCCGCCGCAAGGATAGCCGACGGCGTAAGCTTCAGCCGCAGTAAAATTTCAGTACGGGCGGCAGTTTCCTACCCCTTCGGGGGCGATACCTTCAGGGCAAAGGCGGTGGCCGTCAGGGAAAGTGCGCGGCAAAGGTGTGCCGCAATCGAGGTAACCCTCGCCCCATTTGAGGTTACCCAAAAGAAAAGATCAACCCTTTTAAGGGAGTGGAAAAAGCTTAAAAGGCTTTCAGCAAAAGCCCTGCTTATTATGGCCGTTGATATATCTGCCTTAAGCTTAAGCGACCTTAAAAAGCTTGCCGACATCAGTAAG
>JAFWAM010000075.1 GCA_017507595.1 Clostridia bacterium | reverse complement strand
ATCCTTTGCTTTTGTCCACCTGAAACAGTAACGCCCCTTTCCCCTAAAACGGTGTTATAGCCGTCCTTAAACAGGGAAATATTACCGTGGACGTCGGCAAGACGGGCGGAAAGCTCAATAAGCTCGTCATCGGCCTCGTCAAGGGCAAAGCCGATGTTGTTGGCAATGGTGTCGGAAAACAGGAAGTTATCCTGAGGCACGTAAGCGCACCCGGCCCTTAAGGATTTTATGGATATGGTATTGACGTCCCTGCCATCCACGAAAACCGTGCCGTCGGGGACGTTGTAGGTCCTCAGAAGAAGCTCCACAAGGGTGCTTTTACCCGAACCCGTTCTACCCACGATGCCAACCCTTTCGCCCTGCTCTATGACGAAGGAAACGTCGCGTAAAACGTCAAACTCGCCGTCGGGGTATCTGAAGGTAAGATTTTTAAATTCTATCCTGCCGCCGATCTTTGGAAGATCCACGGCGGTGGGCTCGTCCTTGACGTCAACCTTTGCGGCTAACAGATCGGATATTCTTTTAATGGAAGCCTTCCCGCGGGAGGATTTTTCAATCAGCATGGAAACGGCCATAACGGGCCATACGATGGATGAGAAATACCCGATGTACTCCATAAGCTGACCTGCGGTAAAGGCGTCCTTATAAACAAGGTATCCGCCGTAGCCTAAAATAAGGCACACGACCGACTCTATAAGTAAGGTTATCAAAACGTGAAGGAGTGTCGAGCTTTTCGTATATTCAACGTTGGCATTTTCGTGATTTTTGTTAAGCTTTTTAAAGGCGTAAAGCTCCTTAAACTCCTTGACGAAGGCTTTTATTACCGCAATGCCCGAAAAGCTTTCCTGAGAAAAGTCGGAAAGGTCTGAAAAAGCCGCCTGTCTTTCGTCCCACTTTCTTTCCATATGACCGCCAACCACAAGGCCGATAACCAGCATTATAGCCAGTGGCACCAGAGCAAAAAGGGTGAGATATGGGTCCATCTTCCACATTTTGTAAAGGGCAAGACCGCCTAAAAACAGGGCGTCGAAAAACATGAGAACGCCGTCGCCAAAGCACTCGTTAACCGTATCAAGGTCGTTGGTGTAAAGGCTCATTAAATTGCCCACCTTGTTGGTCTTGAAATACTCCTGTGAAAGGTTTTTGCTGTGGTCGAACATTCTGTTTCTTAAATGGGTCTCAACGCGGACGGCCGCACCGAAGAAGCATACGCGCCACAAAAACCTGCCAACCACCATGACGAGGACGACCACGATCATGGGGAGGAAAATATGATTCATAACGGTGTTCTTATCAAAGGGAACTATTTGCCCGTCAATATAGATGGGATCGCCGTTTATGCCGTTGATTACGATGCGGTAAAACTCCGGCACCTTAAGCTGAAAAACGTCAACCAAAACAAGGGCCAGAAGCCCAAGAAGAAATAAATATGAATACTTAAGATAGTATTTGTTGACGTATCTGCCGAATATCATAGCTTACCTTTTGTTAAAAATGCCTGTTTTAATGCGGTTTTATGTGTTTTTGACAGGCTTTTATATATTAAATCATAAATTTTTGCATATTGCAAGAAATTGTGTGCGTAAAATTTTAATTTTTTATATTTTTAT
>JAFWAM010000074.1 GCA_017507595.1 Clostridia bacterium | reverse complement strand
GCGGCGATAACCCCGGCGGCGACGTTGAAGACCCCATCATCCCACCGACCCCCGACCTTGACGGCGCTGAAGCCTTCATCGCCAAGGTGGACGGCCTTTCCTCCCTCACGGGCACAAGCCTTTACACGGCCATAAACGAGGCTTTAAGCCTTTACAACGCCCTCAGTGAGGACGGCAAGGAGGTCGCCTTTGACGCTTACGTCAAGCTTATCCTGGAAGCTGAAAGATACAACGCCTTTGCTGACGAGTTAAACGGCAAGCACCTTGACGCAACCAACGCCATGGTGGCAGGTATGTCCATCCTTACGGCCGCACTTGGGGCTTTGGCTGTAATCATCAAGCAAAAATTGTTTTAAGGAGGGCTGAAAAATGAAAAAATTATTGGCAATCGTATTGCTGGCCGCTGTGGCGCTCACCCTTTGGGGCTGCACACCCGTCAACGACGGTCAGGTAAGTGAGGAGGCTTTAACAAGCACCCTTGCCTCCATTCAGGAAATGACCGAAAAGTCTTACGACAGCTTTAACCTTACCGTCACCACAAAAAAGGACGATATTACCCTTAAAAACCAGTTTAAGGTAAGGACCGCCGACGGCAAGACCACAGTTAGCTACACCGTGGAATCTTTAAATAAGATCTCCGTGGAAAACGGCGTCGTTACCGTACCCGACAGCATGATCAAGGTATCTGAGGGCCAGGTTGAGATCGCCGACGGCAAAACCGTGCTTTTAAACGGCGAGGCCGTGGATATCAGCCTTGAGTCCGTCGACAAGCTGGCTTTACAGTTTAAGGCAAGCTATTTTGAAAGCCCTTCAGTTAAAGCGGCCTCCTTCTTTGCAAAGGTAACAAACCCCAAGGCCTTTACTCAAAATAACGCCATCGACGCGCAAAACATGACGGTAAGCGTTTCCTTTAACACGGTTAAGCTTCAAAAGCTCACCTTAAAGTATAACTTAAGCACCGGCGAAAGCGTTACCGCAGAGTATATGTTCCTTTAATCATTAACTTGCTTTTTAGCCGCCAATAGGCCGTTTTTGGGCTTATAGGCGGCTTTTTGCATATTTTGTTATCTTTTTATATATATTAGTTTTACTTATTGATATCCCATGAAGACGGGCTTTTCTTGCCCCCCAAAAAAAATTTGGCACAACCTATTGCATTCGGCAAAAATGTGTGATATAATAATAAAACTCACGAAAAATATTGATAAGTTAAGGTATGATATGATTGAAATTAAAGTAAACGGAAAAATTAAAAAGGTCCCCGTGGGCACAAGGGTAATTGACGTCCTTGAAGGCTACGACAAAAAAAGGGACATCGTCTGCCAGGTGGGCGCACAGGTCAAGGAAATAAATTACGCCCTGTCAGAAAAGCACGACGGCATGGAAATAAAGCCCCTTGGGCTTTCCCACAGCGAGGCAAGCAAGGCCTATGAAACCACCTTAAGGTTTTTGATCGCAATGGCCTTCCGCAACGTTTATCCCAACGTAAAAATACGCTTCAGCTATAACGCGTCACGCTCTGTCTATTGCGAGGCTTTAAATAAAACCT
The DNA here is from genome assembly GCA_017507595.1 of Clostridia bacterium. Next base: position 3,161 of record JAFWAM010000074.1, on the reverse strand, counting down.
TTAATATGTCACGGGCGGTGGAGCCTATTAAAAATGAGGTTAAACGGCTTATAGACGCAGATTTGAAGATCGAACGCTTATCCCTGCCCGTGGAGGAGCTTTCCACCCTATACGCAAAATCCAATATGAAGGATAAGCTTGACGTGCTTTCCTACCGGCCGGAAAAAAGCGCACACACCTATAAGTGCGGCGATTATTATAACTACCTCCACTCCTATATGGTGGCGTCCACAGGGTGCATAAGCGACTACTCCATCACACCATACAGCCCGGGCATAATCATCCAGTACCCCCGGCACGAGCTTAACGCCGAGATTCCCGAATTTGTTGAGGAATCCACCTACGGCAGGACCCTGCAGCAGGCCTATAAGTGGGCCAAAAAAACCAAGCTGCAGACCATACCGGAGATCAACCGCAAAATCGAGCGTGACAACCTTTTGGAGTTTATCCAGATGTGCGAGGCCCGTCACAACGCCATGCTGTCCGACCTTGGCAGGGCCATTGAGGCCGATATCGAAAATATCCGCCTTATTGCCATCGCGGGACCCAGCTCCAGCGGTAAGACGACCTTCTGCAATAGGGTGCGCATAGAGCTTTTATCCCGCGGTATTGAGCCGGTGATGATCTCCCTTGACGATTATTATTTTGAAAAGGAAGTCATCTGCAAAATACAAAACAAGCCCCGTGAGGAGCTTGATCTTGAGCATATAAACTGCCTCGACGTGGAGCTTTTTAACAAGGACCTTTTCGACCTTATCAACGGCGAGAAGGTAACCCTTCCTAAATTTGACTTTACCACGGGCAAGCGGGTCAAGGGCCGCACCATAAGGGTGGAAAATAACTCCCCCATCATCATTGAGGGCATCCACGCCCTTAACGAAAGGCTTACGGCCTCCATCCCCAAGCATAGAAAGTTTAAAATTTATATCGCACCCCAGGCCCAGATGAACATTGACGACCACTCGCCCCTGTCCACCACCAATTTAAGGCTTATCCGAAGAATAGTCAGGGATATGAGCTTCAGAAACTGCCCTGCCGCCACCACCATCGATATGTGGCAGTCTGTCCGCGATGGGGAGTTCAAATGGATATACCCCCATCAGGAGGGGGCTGACTTTGTGTTTAACTCCAGCCTTTCTTACGAGCTTTGCGTCTTAAAGACCAGGGCCCTGCCCGCCTTAAAGAAGATCAAGTATACCGACCCCCAATACCTTATTGCAAACAGACTTATAAAATACCTTAAGTACTTTACCCCCATCACCGACGAGTCCCTTATCCCCTGCAACTCTCTTATCAGGGAATTTATCGGCGGAAGCTGCTTTAAGGTTTAGTATAAATTTTCAGCCGCGCCAAAAAGCGCGGCTTTTTGTTTTTTTGTTCATTTTTAAGCGAAAACCGGTGAAAAAAACGTCAAAAACCGACCTATAGGCCCACTTTTTGAAATCAGTCACCCTTCCCTTGTGAAAAAAGGCAGGTTTTTTGATTTCTACAAAAAAATATATACAAAAATACCTATCCGTCCCAATATATCAAATATATTTGCAAAAATGCACGGTTAATCCTTTTATCTTTTTTTAAACTTATGATATAATATACCCACAAAAAACTTTCTTAGGAGTATTTATGTTTAAAAAGCTTATTGCGGCAATAATTATCCTTGCCATGCTTTTATCCTTTGCGGCATGCCAACCTGTGACCGACAATAGCGGTACGTCAGGCGGCACAACCAACAGCAGGCCCTCTGAAGGCGGCAGTGACAGCGGTACCACACCGCCCGAAATACCTGAGGTCGTCAACCTTGACTTTTACGTCACCAACGACCTTCACGGCAACGTCACCGACGATACAAACCAGGGCATTGGCAAAACGTCAACTTATCTGAAGTCTGTTTCCAAAACGGAAAATGCCGTTCTTATCTCCTCCGGAGATATGTGGCAGGGCTCGTCGGAGTCCAACAACACCAAAGGCGCACTTGTTACCGAGTGGATGAACGTCCTTGATTTTTCCGCAATGACCCTTGGTAATCACGAATTTGACTGGGGGGATCAATATATTTACTCCAACGAAAGTCTTGCAGAATTCCCCTTCCTCGCCATTAACGTTTACGACGAAAACACCAACGCATTGGCAGGCTTTTGCCAGCCATCCGTCATGATCGAAAGATCGGGCGTATCGATCGGCATTATCGGCGCCATAGGCGACTGCTATTCCTCCATAGCGGAAAGCATGGTTGACGGCTATCGCTTCGCCGTCCGTGACGAGCTTACCCAACTTGTCAAAAACGAGGCAACGCGCCTCCGCAGCGAGGGTGCCGACCTTATTGTGTACTCACTTCACGACGGCCTTGGAAGAAGCTACTCCACGTCCTACGACAGGACCCTTTCCGACGGGGAATTTTCCTCATACTACGACGTTAGCCTTTCAAACGGCTACGTTGACCTGGTTTTCGAGGGGCACACCCACCAGTCCTACGTGGTAAAGGACAGCTATGGCGTTTACCACCTGCAGGCAGGGTCAAGCAACAAATATTTTGCCCACGTTGATATGAACTTCAATACGGTCACCGACCAGATCGTCACAGCCAAGGGCGAGCTTACTTACACCTCCATATTTTCCAACCTGACCCCCGACAGCGAAACGGAAGCCCTCTTTGATAAGTACGCCGAACAGATCGGCAACGTTTACGAGGTCCTCGGACAAAACGTTTCAAAAAGAGGCTCTGACGAGTTAAGATATATCTGCTCTGAACTTTACCTTGAAGCAGGCCTTGCAAAATGGGGCAAGGAATACAACATTGTTTTAGGTGGCGGATACATGTCCTGCAGAAGCCCTTATAACCTTTACGTCGGTGACGTTTGCTATAAGGACCTGCAATCACTTTTCCCCTTTGATAACCCTATCGTCCTTGCGTCGATCTCCGGCAAGTATTTAAAGAGCAAGTTTATCTATACCGAAAATGAAAATTACTTCGTCACCTTAAGCGAGTATGGCGAAAACATCTTAACAAGCATAAAGGACGATGAAATCTATTACGTCATCACCGATACGTACTCGTCGGAATACTCCCCCAATAAGATGACGACGGTTGCCTATTTATCCTCACCCGATACCTATGCAAGGGATCTTTTGGCAGAATACGCAAAACGTGGCGGGTTTAACTC
>JAFWAM010000073.1 GCA_017507595.1 Clostridia bacterium | reverse complement strand
TTATAAGGAAAAATGCGAAGCCGACCAGAAGGGTCCTTTTGTAATTTAACTTCATAGGGGTCCTACCTTGCGAGTTTAATAAACTAATAATAGTTTTATTAAGTATAACACCATACGGCGCCTTTTGTCAATACGCACTTGAAAAGTTTTTAACAGTTTTTTTGCCGTCACCATTTAGGCCCCACCTTTTGCGCCTTGATTTTTTAATAAAAAGCGTGCAAAACGGAAGATTTTTTATTAAAAAAGTGGGGATAACCGACTTATATCCCCACTTTTGAGAAATTATTATGATTTTTGATCCTTATTTTTCCGCCCCCGCGCCACCGTCGGGAGCCTCCTCGCCGTCACTACATAAAGAGGGGTTTTCTTCCTCGCCGTCAGGGGAAGATCCGTCCGTCATCCAGTAATCCTCGCCAAACTCTTCGGTAAGAGCATAATCGTCGTCTTCGCCGTCAAGGTCGTCACGGCGGCTTCTTTTGTAAATAAAGACCGTGCCCACGACGAAGGCAAAAAGACAAAGGGCGATTATTGAAATAATTGCAACGAGCCATTTTGTGGTGCCGAAAAGGTATTCCATAAAGGTGGGCTGAAGGGGGCTTAAGGTGCGACAGAATTGGGCGGATACCTTGCCGTCGGCGCTTTCATAGATAATAAACACGGCAGTCATATCGGTAACGGCAGGAATTGTTGCCGCGGCGTAATCGGAGGGGGCTGTAACCGTAAAGACGGTTTTGTCGGCGTATCCACCACCGGCAAGCTTTTTAGCGACGGAGCCGCCCTTTGGCACGTAGGCGCCGTCCTTATATTTTAAGACATCCTCGCCCTTGACGCCGACGATTTTGACCGTGCCGCCGTGAAGGCCTGCCGCCCATCTTGCGACCAACGTTTTTCCGTCGTAATATCTTTCGACCACGGGCTTAAGGTCAACGGCGTAATTTATCTGATCGTCAAAATCCGTTCCGGGAAGGCTGTCGTCAAAGGTGGCGGTAAAAAGTATGCCGTTATCATCCGCAAGCCCCACAAAGTCTATCATAACGCCTGAATTGGTGCCGTCGGAATAGTACAGCGAAGTCCCCACGAAGGAGTCGTCGTTTTGGTCAATAAACGTCTTATTGGCCGACTTATCCGTGGTTCCGATACGGGATTTGTCCACGTACTTGCCGTCCATTTGAGCCTTTTTTGTTCCGTCCAAAAGGGCGTAGGAAATTCCGCCGTATTTTGAGGTGTATATATCGCCGTCACCGAGGCGGAAGATAAAGACCTCGCTTGCGCCGTAGGTGTTGCCAAGATAAGTTGTGCCCGTGTCTCCCGTTTTTGTCAGGTAGCCGTTTTTCTCGTTTACGCGGTAAACGATAATGCCTGTGCCGGGAAGGCTGCTGTCAAAGGTGGCCCCGTTGGTCCTTGCCTCTATCATAAAATATTCGCCCGTGCGGTCATAGTCGCTTAGGACAAGCTTATAGGCGTTGTGGCCCCTTCTGACCGAGGTGGGATAGGCCGTGTATTGGCCTGATTTTGTGATGGGTTGAATTTCATTATCGGCCGTCCAGCCCAGCTTGGACCTTGCATACACGGTGGGAAGCTGAGGAACAAAGGTGTGAGAGGACATAACGTCAAACTCACCGACGGGGTTGGACTCAGGTGGGGTTAAGGTGTCGTAGGGGTAATAGTCGACGGCGCCGAAGACGTGTAAAATTTCGTGACAGGCCTCGCCTACGTTTAAATGCTCCCTTCCCTCTTTATCAACAAGGGTGACCTCCTCCAAGGGGGTGGAAGGGAGGATGGTGTAGCTTCTTACCCGAAGGCCGTCAATGCTAGCGGCCGTGAAGACGTCGGCGTAGTCGGCGCTGTTGAAATCCTCGGGGATGTAGTATCTTGAAGATAAGGTTTCGTAGTGGTAAGTATAGGTGTAGTCAACGTGTGACCATAAAATATCGTCCCATCCAAGGTCTTTGCCGTCGGTCATAACGACCACGGTAAGGTTGTCAAGGCGGCCGTCGCCGTTGCCGTCGTCAATGGTAACGCCAATTTCTTCAACGGCCTTTGCAACCGATTTTATAAGGGTTTGCTCGCGCAAAAAGCGGGCTATATGCTGTTTAGCGCCACTTTCGTCGGGGGCGACGACCCTTCCGTCTTCGGCGTAAAACCTGTTGTCATAGCCGCCGTTGTAGGCGATGCCAAGATAGTCGTCAAAGACCTCTGAATACTCGTAGGCGGGCATGTAGCTGTAAATGGAATCGGGAATAAAAACCGAACCGTCCACGAAGACGTTGTTAAGCTGAGCCTTGCCCCCCGATACGGTGTCCACGTAGCGGCGCACGCTTAATTCCCCGTCCTCAAGGGTGTTTTTAAGGCGGGTGTGGAATTGGCTGTCAAAGTCAGCCCCTTCGCCTAAGGTTACGGTTACGACAAGGTTATTTACCACCGTCTTTTCGGAAGAGGCGGAAGAAGGTACGGGGCTTTCACCGCCAAAAAGAAGAAGTAGTATAGAGGCCATAAAAAGGGCCGCTGTTTTTTTCGCGAAAGATAGGTTTTTCATACTGTAATTATATACCATACGGCGAAATTTTGCAATTATAATAAGGGAAAATTGTTAAGCCCACCCGTTTTTGTCAGCATAAGACAAAATACGCCCTTTTGTTTTATAATAAGGCCCATTTTTTATTTTATAATTTTTAAACCTATGAAAGACAGTAATTTTTTTAAAGGATCAGTAGTGTTTGTAATTTTCCTCCCCCTGTTTTGCGCCCTTAACGCCGTAAGTGACGGCGTGCCGCTAAGCCTTGGCTTATACGTTGGCGCAATTTTGGGGGGCGGCCCCCTTTTACCCCTTGGCCTTGGGATAAGCCTTGCCTTTTTGACTTTTGGCAAGGGCTTTGAAATGGCCCTTGGGGCGTGGGCGTTTATCTTGCTTTCGCCCATACTTTATCTTTACCGCAAAAAGAACAGGCGGCCAAAGGTGGAGACAGTCCTTTACATATTTGCGGTGCTTGCGCCTTACGTTTTGATAGAAAACGGCGTGCCGCGGCTTGAAAAGTTGGCCTATACGCCCATTATTGCCCTTTTTTGCTTTGTGGCGCGAAGGGGGAGCTATACCGTGTTTTTAAAAGATCACGGGCCGTTTAAGGATAGTCACGACCGCATTTTTGCAAGCCTTTTGTGGCTTTTTCTGGCCGTTGGGATAATAAGATTTTTCGGGAAAGGCCCTTATTTTTGCCTGTCGCTTTTTTTGACGTGCCTGGGGCTGAGATACGGAGGAAAGGCCCCG
>JAFWAM010000072.1 GCA_017507595.1 Clostridia bacterium | reverse complement strand
CGGTCGTAGGCGCCCTCTTCCTCGGCAAAGTTCATATAAAACGCCGCCTGTAAAAGTACGTCGCCAGTTTCCTCCATGATCTTTTCGTCGTCGTTTTTGTCGATGGCGTCGCACAGCTCGTAGCTTTCCTCAATAAGACTTTTCTTGATTGACGCCTTGGTCTGTGCCCTGTCCCACGGACAGCCCTTATCAGAGCGTAATATCTTAACTATCTCCACAAGGTCGGTAAAATCAAACCTCTCCTTTTCGGTAAGGCTTAACTCCTCAACGATAAGAACGGTTGAATAATCGTAATTATTAAAGGTGTCTATCTCGTACATCGGGAGGGAAAACAGCTGTTTATCGATATATAGGCGGACTTTTGCCTCCTCGCCGATATATGAAAAGAGCTTAAGCTTCCACTCCGACGCCAAAATTACGTTGTCAAGATCGTAGATGACAAGAGGCAGGGTGAACCTGTTGAAGTCCTTGAGGGAGTAGGCAGAAACTGCCGTGTACCCACCCGTACCAAGACCGGTGAGGGATAATGCTTCCGCCACCTTGGATACGCCTTCAAATACGGTAACGTCCTTATGCTTTTTAATAAGCATTGAGGCGCAAACGTCTTCTGAAACGGCGCCGTCCACAAGATAGCATACGTCGCCCTTTTTTAAAAGCTTTTCGATTTCCTTACAGATATTTTTTGTAAGGGTATCAAAGTTTTTTGACTTTTCGTAAAGATAGTCAAGGGCAAGATAGTTTAATCCGCTTTCGGTAACGACAGCGGCAGACGGAGTATTTTCCGTGCGTAAAACGATTGTGGACGCATTTTTAAGCCTTTCGAAGGCGCTTAGGGAAAGGTCCCCCTTTTTGGTTCCCAGGCCGATAATGGTAAGGTTCATCCTTATGTCCCAGCCCTTTAAGCCTTTTTTGCACAATTAAAGGTCCAAGGGCTTCTCCTTTATTTTCTTTACTAATAATATATAACAAATTAAGAATTGCCGCAACAAAATAACACAAAATATCGGAAAAAGCCAGGGCATAAATGTTAATTTTAGGGTTTTGAACAAGGCTTGTCAATGCGATAACCTTTAATACCGCGCCCACAAGCTGATTGCGTGCCGAAAGGGCGCCCCTGCCCCTGGCGATAAGATAAGTTGCCGAAACTTGCACCACGGGCAGAAGCAAAACGTTGACGGCCGAAAATTTTAAAAGGGCTGTCAATGCGCCGCGCGTTGGCCCGTCAAGAGCAGAATACACCACGCCCACCATAAAAGGCGCAAAAATCCACGTGGCCGCCGCGGCCGAAAGTGAAAGTATGACCGTCAATACAACGAGCCTTTTGCCTACCAACTTACCCCTGTCGCCCACCATTGAAGGCAGTGCGCTTGCGGAAAGCCCCACAGACAGCGAGGTGAACACTGAAATAAAAACCTCCACCCCGCCCGCATACAGGCCGTACAGCCCTGTGGCGCCGTCCGTATACGCCTTAAGCCCCCTTACCACGATAAACGTATCAACGGTCCGGACCATGGGGAAAACTGCCGTTGACACCATTGCGGGAAGTACCGCCCCCAAGATACCTTTAAGGTCAAAATCCACGGATTTTACCGTCGGTGACGATAGGGATCCAATGCCATTTTTATCCGCAAAAAATGCCCAGATCAGGTATGAAAGAGCAAGCCCCTCCGAAAGGGTTACGGCAAGGCAGGCAAAAAAAGCCCCCTCCTCCGGAGAGCTTGAAAAGGTCCTTATCAAAACAATGCCAAGGGCGCATTTTGTGACCTGCTCTATCACCTGGCTGATGGCCGTGGGACCCATTTTTGACTGACCCTGAAAATACCCCCTGATAACGGCAATTACGCTTACCAAAAAAACCGACGGCGAAAGGGCCCGAAAGCCCTTGGCTGCCGCCGCACATTTTTGAAGGGCAGAGAACGCCTCGCTGCCGAAAAACATCAGTCCACTACCCAAAAGGCCTAAAAAAGAAAGGGCGATAACCGACTTATAGACCACTTTTTCAGGGTCAACCCCACCTGCGATCAAGGTGGCAAGCCCCGCAGGTATGCCGCTTGAAGAAAGGGTAAGAAGCATTGCGTAAAAGGGAAAGACCATCTGATAAATACCGACCCCATCAGCCCCGATAAGACTTGTAAGATACAACCTGTATACGGCGCCGACAACCTTTATAAACAAGGCGGAGGCGGCAAGATAAACGGTTCCCCTTAAAATTTTATTCATAACTGCCTTGCGATAAAGTCTGCGCAAAAGGCGGCGATCGATACGGTTTTGCCGTCCATCTCGCCGTGACGGCTTAAAAGGACGATGCCGCCAACCAGATCGCCAAAGGCAATAATGGGCATGATTATCTGCCCCGAATACCACTTTTCACCGCCGGGGACGAGAGAAATTTTGCCGTCGTCACCGTTTAAAATAAGGGTCTTTCTTCCCTTAAGGCTTTTAAGCATTTCGTGAGAGATGTTTTTACCCTCGTATTCTCTACTGCCCGTGCCCTTTGCCGAAAGCACCCCGTCAAGGTCGCACACCACCGAAGTGTAATCGGTGATCTGGTTAAGGCTTTCGGTCACCGTTTTGGCAAGAGAGCCCAAGGCCCCCACCGCCGAATATTTTTTTAAAATAAGGTTGTCGCCCTCGGTGTAAAACTCTAAAGGCTCACCCTCCTTAATGCGCATCGTTTTTCTTATTTCCTTGGGAACGACCACTCTACCGAGGTCGTCTATTCTTCTGATTACTCCCGTTGCTTTCAATGTATTTATCCTCCCAAAGTATTGTGAGGATACCTTTTATCTTTTATGCATAAGGGCGGTTTTTTGCAACAAAAAAGGCCTATAATCAACTTATAGGCCCACTTATTAAGTTTTGATCAGCTGTCGGCGCCTTCCATCCTTAAAACGTAAACGCCCTCAAGCGAGGTATCCCACTTTCCTGAATAATACCCAAAGTCACGGGTTATCCTTACCTGAAGGGAATAATCGGAAAGAACGGAAACGTTTATATTAAGCAATTGGTCGCCCGACTCAACGTTTATCTTGCCGGTTGCCGCGTTGACCTCTGCCGTATCAAGGTCATATACGATAGAGGATTTTATGGCAACGCTGTACTTTTTGCCGTCAATGATAAAGGTGCCGCTTACGGCGATCTCCTCGCCCGGTGCGCTTTTTATGGTCATACCCTCACCCGACCAGGTGGCGGTAAGCTGCTGATAGCTTATCTTATCCTTGTTAAGATCACCCTTGAGGGTCAGGGTAAAGGTTTTGCCTTCAAGGCTTTGGGTGGTTTCACCCCTATCGTACATATAGTCGGCAACAACCTTTATCTTTAAGCTGTCGTCATTTAAAAAGGTCACCTCGCCGTCGAAAAGCTTGGCGGTAACGTCGGCGTAGCCTTTAGGACTCTCCCACTTTTCACGGTCGTAAAACCTTAAATAAGAAGATAAAATCTCTCTTATCACAAGGTCCTTTTCGTCCGCCCCGTCAAGGCGAAGCTTGCCGCAGATATATGCTTCCGTGCGAACGTCGCTTGTAACGGTCAGCTCGTCACACGCCCACGTGCCGTTATAATCGTTAAAGTTGCGGACTTCCCTCCCCGCCCCGATAAGGCCGTCGCAGGCAACGAAAAGCCAAAGGGCAACAAGGGCAGTTGCAAGACACAATATTTTAATAAAAAATCTATTCATTATTTCTCCCTTTGATTGAATAATCGACTTATAGGCTGGTTTTTTAAAAAACGACTACCTTGTGACGGTGCCCTTCGTAAGCTTTAAAAGGAACTCCTTACCCTCGTGACAGGTGTCGTATTCACCCATCTTATAGGCCTTGTCTCCCTCTATAACCACCATAATGGCGTCGTCGTCAAGAAGATATACGTTGCAGCGGAAAATAACGGTGTCGGGGTCGTAAACAAGCTTACCGTCGTGGCGCACGTAAGAAAATCTTTCCTTATCACAAAAATCCCAGTAGGGCTTCGTGCCGTCGTTGTTAAAGGGAAGGCACATCACAAAGGTCCTTTCCTTGCCCTCTATAAAAGCCGTGGCAACAAGGGGGTATTCCTCGCCGGGGGCGCTTTTTACAGTCATGCCGTCACCCGACCAAGTGGCCGTGCTATCGGCAAAGTTGACTATTTTTTTGTTGACGTCGCCCGTCTTTTTAAGGGTCAGCCTTTGCCCTGCAAGGCTTTCTTTGGTCTGCCCTTTTTCGTAAAGGTAATCCCTGTCAACCTCTACCACCAGGTCGCCGTTTTTCTGCACCTCGGTCCTGGTTTCCCAAATAACGGCGCCATCGTTTGAACGGTCCTCGCTGTATAAGGCCTTGTCGTAAAACGTGACCTGACAGTAAAGCCCGTCACGGATCACAAGATCCCACGTCTTTCCCTCAAGGGTGAGGGCGCCCGTTATTTCACTTGGGGGCTGGATATCGCTTGTGACCGTCAAAAGGTCACACGCCCACGTGCCGTTATAATCGGATATTTGTCTTAAAAAAGGGTTTTTTGGCAGACACCCGGTAAAAACAGAAAGGGTGAAAACCGCCACCGCAAATACAAGGGTCAGCCTTTTTAACGTCCGTGCCATAATAACACCTCTGAAAAGATTTTAATTTTTCTATATTCTAATAATAACATACTACCCCCCCCCGTCAAGTATTTTCTCGATTTTTTTATGGGGAGCGAACGATGAAGATTATGACAAAAATGACCTATAATCGACTTATAGGCCATTTTTTATTGAAAATTACTGCTTGCCTGCCTGAACTTTTTTAAGGTTTGCGTATCTTGGTAAGCCGTTTTCGGTTGCATAGTCAACCTTGCCCTGAATAAGTGGGAGGGCATATTTAACGAAGTCTTCTGTTACGTTGGCACCGTCGGGGGTGATCCATTGGTCGGGGATCTTCTTTTCGGTGTTGGCACAGCCCTCTAACGGGATAAGCTTGTACTCGATCTTGTATTCGTCACCGGGCTGACGCTCGTAAGCGACCATAAGATCGGTATAGCCGTTAACTGCGGCCTTTACGGCTTCCCTGCCGGCGGTAAAGGCTTCTTCAACGTCGGTGGCAGAAGCAACGTGGGCAGCGCAACGCTGCATTAAGCTGAACTCTATTGCGCGGGTCTTAACGCCTAATTTTTCCTTAATGACGGAAGCTAAAATATTGCAGACGCCACCAAGCTGAGCGTGACCGAAGAGGTCTGTTGAGGAGGTCTTTGCTTCGCTTACGTACCTGCCGTCGGCAAAGCGGATGCCTTCTGATACGGCGACGATACACTTGTTGCCGTTTTTGTCGCAAACGTCCTTGACCTGGGCAACGAATTTGTCCATGTCAAAGGGCTTTTCGGGAAGATAAATAAGGTCAACGCCCTGACCTGCTACCTTTGCCAAAGCGCAGGATGCGGTAAGCCAACCGGCGTTTCTGCCCATAACCTCTATAACGCAAACGAGGCCCGTATCGTAAACCCTTGCGTCAAGTGCGATTTCTGCGCAGGTGGTGGCAACGTATTTTGCCGCAGATGCAAAGCCGGGGCAATGGTCGGTGCCCATAAGGTCGTTATCGATGGTTTTTGGTACGCCGATAACGTTGCAATCCCAGCCGGAGTTTGCCATAAATTTGGAAATTTTATTGCAGGTATCCATACTGTCGTTACCGCCATTATAGAAGAAGTAACGGATGTTGTACTTTTTGAAAACCTCTAAAACCCTTTGATAATCGGTTGGATCAACGGAAGCGTCCTTAAGCTTGTATCTTACTGAGCCGAGTGCTGAAGACGGTGTGTTTTTCAAAAGCTGAAGCTCAGCTAAATCTTCCTTACCGATATCGTAAAAATCCTCGTTTAAGATACCCCTGATGCCGTGGGCAGCGCCGTAAACTGCGGTGATATTTTCCTGGTTTAAGGCCTCGATAAATACGCCTGCCGCGCTGGAGTTAATGACAGACGTTGGACCGCCTGACTGTGCAAAAATACATGCGCCTACTAAATTTTTCATAATTCTCCTTGGTGCCAATAAGCCGTTTTTCGCTTATAAAAGGGTTGTTAATCGACTTATAGGCCTATATTTATTTTTTATTTTTATCTTTTGGTTTGGTTTGCCACATAGGGGCGTTTTATTAAAGTGATAAGATCCTTGCCGTCTCGTAAAGCTTTTTGTCGATCTTTCTTGGCATATTTAAAGCCTCGCCAATGTCCATATCAATAACGGCGTTATCGCGGATGCCAACGACGCGGTTCCTCTTACCCGACAAGATGCACTCTACCGCGTGGGTGGCAAACTTTACGGCAAGGGCCCTGTCCGCCATGGTTGGGGAGCCCCCTCTTTGAATGTGACCAAGTCTTGTGGTCGTTATCTTGACCCCTGACTTTTCGGTTAGGAATTTTACTATCTCGTCACGGTTGCCTGCACCTTCGGCCAGAACTATCATATTGGAGGTCTTACCCCTTTCGTTACCCTTTTTAAGCCCTGCCGCGATCTGGTCAAGGTCAAAGGGGATCTCGGGCGTAAGGATATATTCGGCGCCGCCGCAAACCCCTGCGTAAAGGGCGATATCGCCGCAATGGCGCCCCATTACCTCAACAAGGCTGCAGCGATCGTGAGAGTCCATCGTGTCGCGCAGGTTGTTTATGGCGCTTAAGCAGGTGTTGACCGCAGTGTCAAAGCCGAGGGTATAGTCGGTGTACTGAAGGTCGTTGTCAATAGTGCCGGGGATGCCGATAACGTTTACGTCGTAATTTTCACTTAAGGCCTTGGCCCCGGTAAAGGTTCCGTCACCACCGATGACCACAAGGGTGGTTATGCCGTGGAAGTAAAGATTATCCGCCGCCCTTTTACGGCCTTCCTCCTCCTTAAAATCAGAGCTTCTTGCAGACTTTAAAAAGGTACCGCCGCGCTGAATTATATCGGAAACCGAGCGGGTGTTCATGGGGAAGATATCGTCGTTGATAAGACCCTGATATCCCCTTTCAACACCGTACACGGCAAGCTTGTTGTATATTGCGTATCTGGTGAACGCGCGAAGGCATGCGTTCATGCCGGGTGCGTCGCCACCGCTGGTTAAAATAGCTACTTTTTTCATATTTACCTCTATAAAAAAATCTCTTTCGATAAAAGCTTCGGGCCAAAAACACCCGATTTAATTATAAAAAGTTAATGTTTGACTCGTCAATAAGGGTCTTAAGCTCGCTTACAAGCCCCTTGCACTTTCTTGCAAACAGGCCAGTGCGGTAGTTCTTGCCGTCAATCTTGTAAAAGGCCTCCACCTCGCCGGGGTAGGACTGTAAAATTTCGGTGACCTCGTCAGCGCAAGCGGCGTCGGCGCCGTTTAAGATAACTAAAAGGTATTCCTTCTTTTTGACGGGGGCCTCGTCCTTTTTTTCCGTGACGAAGATGCCGTCCTTTTGGATGGCCTCCGTCTTAAGGTCCGTTGGTTCGGCTTTTTCAGCAGGCTCGTCAACGTTGATGCGGCTAATCTTATCCACCACGATATTGGGCTTTTCGCCGTCGCGAATCTGAAGATGCCCGGAAAGCTCCACCATGGTTTCAAGCTCCAGCCGGTCCTTGAACCTTTCGTAAACCTTTGGGAACATTACCGCCTCTATGATGCCGTAAACGTCCTCTACGGTAAGTATAGCCATTGACTGGCCCTGCTTGGTGGTCTTTTTGGTAACGGCCCCGAGCATACCGCCCATGGTAACGGGCTGACCGTCCTTCAGGGATGGGTAGTTTCTTATGCCGTCGTCGTCCTCCTCATAGTCGTCAAGACAAAGGACCGAGAAGGAATACTTTTTAAAGCTTTCCATATAGTCCTCAAGGGGGTGACCGGAAAGGTAAACGCCTAAAACCTCCTTTTCGTAAAGGAGCTTGTTTTTGTTACTGTACTCGGACACGTTGGGATAGGTGACCTGAAGGGTGTTTTCCTCTAAAATGGTACCGAAGAAGCTTAGCTGGTTGCTGTCCCTTTCACGGGCGATAATGGTTGCCCTGTCAATAAGATCCTCCGCAACGCAAATGAGCTTGGAGCGGGCTATCTTAAAGGAGTCAAAGGCCCCGGCAAAGACTAAATTTTCCACCATGCGGCGGTTGAGGGCCTTTATGTCCACGCGGGAGATGAAGTCCTCAAAGGACTTGAAGGGCCCGTTTTTGGTCCTTTCCTCCACGATGGAGTCCATCGCGCCGTGTCCCACGTTTTTGATGGCAACAAGACCTATTCTTACGGCCTTGCCTTCAACGGAGAAATATTGTTTGCTTTTGTTTATGTCGGGGCGAAGAACCTTTATGCCCCTTTCCTTCAAGTACATGACGTACTTGGTTATTTCATCAATGCTGTCGATACGGTTGTTGAGAACGGCCGTCAAAAACTCCTGCGGGTACAGGGCCTTGAGATAGGCCGTCTGGTACGCGAGAACGGCGTAGGCCGCCGCGTGGGATTTATTGAAGGCGTACTTTGCAAAGTCTGCCATTTCGTCAAAGATGTCGGCAGCCACGCCTTCGGGCACGCCCCTTGAAAGGGCCCCCTCGATAATAACCGTGCCGTCCGCTGCCTTTTCGCCGAAAATAAACTTCTGGCGCTGGCGCTTCATTTCCTCAACGTTCTTTTTACCCATGGCACGGCGGATAATGTCCGCCTGGCCGAGCGAATACCCCGCAAGCTTCTGAACGATGGCCATAACCTGCTCCTGATAAATGATGGTGCCGTAGGTGACCTTCAAAATGGACTCTAAAAGCGGGTGCTTATAGGTCATTTCCTCGGGGTGATTTTTGAACCTTACGTACTGAGGGATAGCCTTCATGGGGCCGGGCCTAAAGAGGGATATACCTGCGATAATGTCTTCAAGATTGTTGGGGCGAAGCTCCTTCATGAACTTTTTCATACCGCCCGATTCCAGCTGGAAGACCGCGTCGGTGTCGCCGCTTGAAATAAGATCAAAGGCAACCTTTTCGCTGTAGCCGATCTTTCTGAAGTCGATCTTTATGCCGTAATCCTCGTAAATATAATCGCAGGCCTTTTTGACGTCGGTCAGGGTCTTAAGGGCCAAAAAGTCCATCTTGAGCATACCAAGCTGCTCTATCTCCTTCATGTCGAACTGGGTGACGATATCCTCGCCCGAGCGCGCCAGTGGGACGTTTTCCTTAATGACCTTGTTGCAGATAACGACGCCTGCCGCGTGCATGGAGATGTTCCTCGGCATGCCCTCAAGCTTCATTGCGATGTCGATTACGTTTCTAAGGGACGGGTCCTCGTCGTAGATGTCCTTAAGCTCTCTTGAGCCTACGTTGACACCGTCCTTGTTATTTTTAAGGCCTAAGCTTTCGGCAATGGTCGTGCCGAAGGCAATAAGCTTTGTGATCTTGTTTACGTCCGCAAAGGGAACGTTATATACCCTTGCAACGTCCTTGATGGCCGCCTTGGAGGCCATGGTACCAAAGGTAATGATCTGGGCCACGTTGTCGTGTCCGTATTTTTCACGGACGTACTCGATAACCTCTTGCCGACGGTCGGTACAGAAGTCAACGTCAAAGTCGGGCATGGATACCCTTTCACGGTTTAAAAACCTTTCAAAAAGAAGGTCGTACTGAAGGGGCTCCACGTCGGTAATGCCCATGGAATAGGCTATTATACTGGAAACGCCGCTACCCCTGCCTGCGCCGACGGGGATGTCGTGGCGCTGGGCCCAGTTGATATAATCCCATACGATAAGATAGTAGTCAAGATAGCCCATATCGGCGATGGTGGACAGCTCGTAATCGAACCTTTCCTGAATCTCCGGGGTGATGACCGGGTATCTTTCGTGAAGGCCTTTTTCGGCAATAGACTTTAAATATTCGTACTGGGTAAGTCCGTCGGGCGGCGTGTAGCCCGGTGTAAGGGACGGGTCCCTTATAGGCTCGCACTTGGCGTTGAGGTCGAAAATTTCGCCGCTGCATTTGTCGGCAATGACCAACGTATTGGTGACGGCTTCCGGGATGTCGGGGAAAAGTGCCGCCATCTGTTCGCCGCTCTTTATATAAAACTCCTCAGTTTCAAAGCGCATGTGGGTGGGGTCGTCCATGGTCCTTTTGGTATTGATGCAAAGCATTACCTCCTGGATGAGGGCGTCGTCCTTGTTGATGTAGTGGACGTCGTTGGTGACCACCAACTGAATATCAAGCTCCCTTGCGATCTTGATAAGAAGTGGGTTGACCTGCTTTTGCTCCCTGATGCCGTGATCCTGAAGCTCTATATAATAATCCTCGCCGAAAATTTCCTTCATGTGTGCGGCGTGGCGCTTTGCCCCGTCATAGTCCCCCGCCAGCAAAAGCCTGGGGAGCTTACCCGCAAGGCAGGCCGAAAGACAGATGAGCCCCTCCGAATGGGCCTCAAGGGATTTGTAGTCGCTTCTCGGCTTATAGTAAAAGCCGTCCACGTAGGCCTCGGAGTTTAATAGGATCATATTCTTGTAGCCCTGCTTGTTTTTGCAGAGAAGAATAAGATGGTCAAAGGATCCGTTTGAGCCCTTTTCCCGATTGTTTTCGCACATGTAAAACTCACAGCCGATAATAGGCTTGATACCGGCCTTTTTGGCCTCCTCGGCAAAATAGAGGGTAGCATACATATTGCCGTGATCGGTTATGGCAACGGCCTTCTGGCCAAGCTCCTTAAGC
This sequence comes from Clostridia bacterium, assembly GCA_017507595.1. The sequence goes on along the minus strand of JAFWAM010000072.1, from coordinate 3,782 downwards.
TTGGGGAAGATCTGCTCGACCTTGGCGGCCCCGTCTAAAATGCTGTATTCGGTATGTACGTGTAAATGTACGAAATCTGTCATTTCCGCTCCTTAAAGGTAGTTTTTGGTGTAAAAATTTGGCGATAATCGGCTTATTGACCGACTTTTTAAGTTAATCCATCAAGTGGATAATTATATTGTTCTGCACGTAAAGGTATTCGTCCTTGATCTTTATACCCTTGTCGTCCACGTCAAAATATTTGATGACGGGGGCAAGCTTAGACTTAAAGTCCGTATAAAAATCGCTGCCAAAAACCTTTTTGTATTGGTCAAAGTTTATGCCGCTTGCCGTCCTTAAGGCAAGCATTGCGTATTCAAACTTACGCTCATTACCCTCGATAAGCTCGCTGGAGACCTCTGCATACCTGTCGTGAAGGAGGCAATGGATGTACTCGTCAAGCCTTTCGGTGTTGGTAAAGCGCCTGTCGTTTATGCAGGAGGACGCCGCCACCCCAAAGCCGATATACTCGCCACGCCTCCAGTAGTTAAGGTTGTGGCGGGATTGGTAGCCGTCCTTTGCAAAGTTGGAAACCTCGTAACGGTCAAAGCCATTTTCCTTAAGATATTGACGGGCAAAGTCGTAAAGCTCTGCCACCGTATCGTCGTCTGGAAGATCGCCGTTCAGATAGTTGGAGTACAGCGGCGTGCCCTCCTCTGCCTTTAAGGCGTAAGCGGAGATATGCTTTGCTCCTCCCAAAATGGCAAGATCAATACTTTCCTTTACCTTGTCCTTGCCCTGATCAAAGATACCAAGCATAATATCAACACTTAAGTTATACCCCTTAAGCACGTCCGCCGCCTTTAAAAAATCTTCCTTGGTGTGGATGCGGTTGAGCTTTTTAAGCATTTGATCGTCTGCCGTCTGAAGCCCGATGCTGAACCTGTTGATGCCGGCTTCCTTGTAGATGCGAAGCTTGCTTCTGTCAATGGTGCCGGGGTTTACCTCAAGGGTGACCTCAAGATCGGGCAAAAGGTTAAAGGTCTTTTTTATAAGGCGCATGGCGCCGAGTATGTATTTTGGGTCCACGAAGGAAGGCGTGCCGCCGCCAAAATAGACGGTGTCAAAAAATTTGTCCTTAAGCTCCATAGAGCGGGACTTTATCTCCTTGTAAAGGCACGCAAAATAGGCCTCCGCCTTCTCTATCTCGCGGGAGTAGGAAGCAAAGTCGCAATAGGTGCATTTTTGCTTGCAAAACGGTACGTGAACGTAAATACCTGCCATAACTCACCTTTCTTTTAAGATTTATCTTAAAAATTTTATGAAAAAAACTATTCGCTGTCGATTTTCAAAATGGACATGAAGGCCTCGGATGGGATCTCCACCGTGCCGAGCTTTCTCATCTTCTTTTTGCCTTCTTTTTGCTTTTCAAGAAGCTTTTTCTTTCTCGTAATATCGCCGCCGTAGCACTTGGCAAGAACGTCCTTTCTCAAGGCCTTGACGGTTTCCCTGGCGATAATCTTACCGCCGATTGCCGCCTGGATGGGGATCTCGAACATCTGGCGCGGAATGACCTCCTTAAGCTTTTCGGCAATGGCCCTGCCGCGGACGTAGGCCTTTTCCCTGTGGACGATAATGGCAAGGGCGTCGCAAATGTCCCCGTTAAGGTACATGTCAAGCTTTACAAGGTCGCTCTTTTCGTAGCCGGCCAGCTCGTAGTCAAAGGATGCATATCCCCTGGTCCTTGACTTAAGCCCGTCGAAAAAGTCGAAGATAATTTCGTTTAAGGGCAGCTTGTAGATAAGCCTTACCCTTTTTGAGTCTATGTAGCTCATATCCAGGAAAACGCCGCGTTTTTCCTGGCAAAGCTCCATAATGGGCCCAACGTATTCGGGCGGGGAGTAAATGTTAGCGGTGATGATAGGCTCCTCCATATAATCGATCTTGTCGATATCGGGAAGCTTTGAAGGGTTTTCCACCTCTATCATTTCGCCGTCGGTCTTGTAAACCTTATAGGAAACGCTTGGGGCGGTGGTGATGATCTCCAGATCAAACTCCCTTTCGATCCTTTGCTGGATGATCTCCATATGCAAAAGCCCCAAAAAGCCGCATCTGAAGCCAAAGCCGAGGGCCATGGAGTTTTCCGCCTCAAAAGTGAGGGACGCGTCGTTTAATTTAAGCTTTAAAATGGCTTCCTTCAGGTCGTTGAATTTGGAGCCATCCAAGGGATATACCCCCGAAAAGACCATGGGAAGGGCTTCCTTATAGCCGGGCAAGGGCTCCTTGGCGGGGTTGGCGACATCCGTTATGGTATCGCCGACGGCCGTGTCCTGAACGCTTTTGATGCTGGCCGCAATGTAGCCGACGTCACCTGCCACAAGCTTATCCCGTGGGGTAAGGCCGGGGCTGAAAACGCCGACCTCGGTTACGTCAAAGGTCTTGTCGGACATAAAGGTCCTTATTTTGGTACCCACCTTGACGGTGCCTTCCTTGATCCTTACAAAGCAGATGACCCCCTTGAAATTGTCGTAGTAGGAGTCGAATATAAGGGCCTTCAAGGGACCTTCGTCATCGCCGACGGGGGGCGGTAAAAGATTGACGATCTGCTCTAAAACGGCCTCGATATTGATGCCGTTTTTGGCTGAGATAAGGGGCGCGTCGCTGCAGTCGAGGCCGATTGCCTCTTCAATTTCCACCTTGGTGCCCTCAACGTCGGCCGAGGCAAGGTCTATCTTGTTTAAAACGGGCATTATCTCAAGATCGTTATCAAGGGCAAGATAAACGTTGGCAAGGGTCTGGGCCTGAACGCCTTGGGTGGAGTCCACCACCAAAATAGCCCCTTCGCACGCCGCAAGAGAGCGTGACACCTCGTATGTGAAGTCAACGTGACCCGGGGTGTCGATAAGATTGAAAATATATTCCTCACCGTTTTTGGCCGTGTAGTACATTCTGACCGGGGTAAGCTTGATGGTTATGCCCCTTTCCCTTTCAAGGTCCATGGAGTCAAGAAGCTGATTTTCCATTTCGCGGGCGGAAACCTGTCCGGTCATTTCCAGAAGCCTGTCGGCAAGGGTGGACTTGCCGTGGTCGATATGCGCAATAATACAAAAGTTGCGGATGTTGTTCTTTTTTATCTGAGCCATACTGTCCCTATTATAATTTAGTACGTATAGTATATAATATTTTTAAGCTAATATCAAGTTTATAAACGGTTTTTTTAAAAAAAGCAAGGTTTTTTCACACAAAGCACTTATGGGTTGCATTTTTTGTAACTTTGGTGTATAATCTTTAAAAAACTCTTGACCTTTGATTTGAGGAGGCCCTTTATGAAATCAAGATTAACCCCGGACAGCTGGATCTTAACCCGCCCCATCGCCCACCGCGGACTGTGGTCGGATACCTTACCGGAAAACTCAATGTCAGCCTATAAGGCGGCTATCGACCAAAATTACCCCATCGAGATGGACGTGCAGATGTCAAAGGACGGGGTCCTTTATTGCTTCCACGACGACAACGCAAAAAGGATGACCGGCGTCGATAAGGACGTCAGAGAAATGACCTCTTATGAAATTGATCGGCTTGACATAGGCGGCGGACACAAGGTTCCATTGTTTTCGGAATTTTTATCCCTCGTCAACGGCCGCGTGCCCATTATGATTGAAATAAAGCAGCAGCGCTATAAGGGCGTTGAGGAAAAGACCCTTGCCGCCATCAAGGACTACCGTGGGGAGCTTGCTATCCAATCCTTTGACCCAACGATCATGCTAAAAATAAAAAAGCTTGATAGTTCGATCATCCGAGGG
>JAFWAM010000071.1 GCA_017507595.1 Clostridia bacterium | reverse complement strand
TCAGCTTTTATTTCCATAATAACCCCCTTATGGTTTTATGAAGGTTTTTTTGAGTCACAAACTGGCCCTTTTTGGGAGTTTTTTTACAAAAAGTCCCTCTATAGGTCGATTATCCCAAAAAAACAATAATATCAATCGTTGATATTTTCATATATCTTCATATGTGCGCAAATCCACTTATCAAGCTGGCGACGGCTTTTAAGATGCACCCTTTCGCCGGAAGTTTCGTTAAGTCTTTTTAAGTGGCGGGCGCGCTTTTCTTTAGTTCTGCCCTCAAAAAGTATCCACCTTTTAAAGACATTGTCGAACTTTTCCTCGCAGGGAAGATCGCCCCGCGACTTGCCCTTGTTAAGCCTGTATCTGCGCCTTGCCATCCTGTAGCAATAAAAACGGTTGAAATCAAGATAGACGGTAAGATGGCTTTCCTTAAATCTTTCAGGGCACACCTTGGAATAATTGCCGTCAATGACCCAGCCTTCGTTTTTATCGAGAAATGCCCTGACGATGGCGGTTTCCTCCTCCACGGTGCGCTCTTGCCAGTCCCCGTACCAGTGGACTGAATCCATATGTAAAACGGGCACGCCGTGGATTTTTGCAAGCCTTTTTGCAAGGGTTGACTTTCCGCTGCCGGCGTAGCCTATTATTTGTATCTTCATAAAACCACCTTATGCTATCAGCTTGCAGGCATAAAAACCTTAAAATATGGTCTTATCGCCCTGCATGGCGTAAAGGGGAGCAAAGCTTACCTTTTTAAAGAGGCCTTTTTTATACGGCGCAACAACCACCGCGCAATAGCCGTCTTTATGCTCAAGATACATCACGATGGCATCCGTCCTTTTGCCCATTGGGGTGCGAACGGTTGCGTTGGTAACGATTGCACTTGCGACGATCTTTTCCTCCGCGGCAAGCTTTTTATGTACGTCCTGTAAAAAGCTTATTACCCGGTCAGAGGGCGGATTGTCGTCCCCGTCGTAGGTGGCGGTTTTAACAATCTGAAGATCGGTGTTTAACACCGCGCCGTATGGGTAAAATTCACCGTGTTTTTTAATCTGTTCCTCACCAAAGGGTAGAAGCTCGGCAAGAAGCATCTCGCACTGCTCTTTCTGTTGCATAAGATTTTCCTCCTATATCTTTGTTTATTATTTTCATTGATAGCCTTTGCGTTGAGTCAGCGCAGGTGGCAACTTATAAGCCCCCCCCACGCTTTCCACGTGGGTGGGAACTCAGAAAGGTCTAAAAATCTGTCGAAAAATGGGGGTTGTAACGACAAAAGGTATATTTCAAAGTCAAAATATTAATCTCCCCCACTTATATCAAAGGTGTGAACTTTGATTCCTTTGTTTTTAAGTAAAACTATCAGCTCATCCTTCTTTTTTCGTTGCTCTTTTATGAAGCAATGCATACTGTATTTTTGCGATGATGTTTTGATTAAAATATCAAAAGAACCATCGCCATCGTGAATCGAGATTGTCAATATGTCTTTGATAGGAATCTCAATGAGATGTTTCTTGTATAAAATCAGCTTGTTATCTGTTATTTGAACTGCCACGCCATCTTTTCTAATCGTTATGACAAACACATAGGCCAAAGCTACTGAAATAATTGATAGAGTAACGATAGCTATTAAAGAGAGATTGGAAATCCAAAAAATCGAAAGCATTACAATTCCAAACAAAGACAGTAGCATCAAAACAGCAAAGATCCATGCATATGCTTTTGAATAGCACGCTTCAAATTCGTTTTTCATATTTACTCCTTTCTTGTCAGACAAACGACAGATTCAACGTGGGTCAAGACTCCAAAAGGTCTCAAAATCGGTCAAAAACGGGGGTTGTAATACCTTAAAGTCTCAATGTGCATCATAAGAGAGCTTGCACTCTTCACAAATATCTCTTTCGTGATCT
>JAFWAM010000008.1 GCA_017507595.1 Clostridia bacterium | reverse complement strand
TATCCTTGTCACCAAGAAAATTTTTACAAATATAATCGTACGCCTCAACAGTGATGGCAAAATTGCTTTTTATTGCCATTGCAACGTAGCCTTCACCCGCAATGCCCTGCTCGTTCATAAAGGCGATGGTGCTTTTCTCGTTATGCTCACCTGAAAGAACCCCCCTCAGCTTATCCTCCGACGTAACACCCCCTAAAGGGTTAAGGGTGGCCTCCAAAACCATTGACAAAAGGGTCGCAAGGCTTTTTTTGTCGGCCCCGCCCCCCTGAAGGTATGCAAGTGTCTGCTCTCCGTCGCCGTTTACCGTAAAAAAGGTCATATCGTCGGTGACGTAAGCCCTTTCGTCGGGGTTTGTGACAAAATACTCCTCTGCCCTGTCAAGGGCGCCGCGACGGTCAAGGGGCAGGTCCTCGCACATAAAAAACTCCGTACCGGAGGTGAGCTTGACGGCGTTGATTTTTTCTAAAGCTTCTTTCTTAACCATATTTACCTTCCTGATAATTTGTGCATATTGTACAATCTGATTTTATTTTACACAATTTATACCCGTTTGACAACGATTTTATTTAAAAAAACTAAAAGTCCGTTAAAAAATCACTTTTAACGGACTTATTGATTGACTTTTTACTTTTTAGCGGTCAGTCCCAAAACAACCTGCGACTTGACCGTCACCACTGAAAATCACTTGCCTTTTTCAACAAGCTTCCAGTTTTTGTGGGTGCTGACGCGCTTAATGACGTCTTTTTTATACAAAATGACTATAACAACTGCCACAAGTATTACGGCAAGGATAACGGCAATGGTTATGATAAGTGACTTGAAGTTTACGTTACCGATCTTGGCCGTTTCCCACATGTCGTTAAGGACCCTGATCTCCTCATCGGTAAAGCACTTCATAACCGTACACCTTGCGACCATGTCCTCGGTGGGGTACTGGGTAAAGGCCTGACGGCCGTACTCGTCGGTGACCAGGATGAAGGATTCCTTATCGTAAAGATCGCTGTCCTTGTCCACCGTGTTAAAGAAGTAGGATAGGTCCATGAAATAAAGCTCTACCCCCTCCTCCTTACCGGCACCGACCACGTTGTAGTCTTCGTCGTATTCGGGATAAATAAGGTCGTAGGTCCCGTCGCCCGATGGGCTTAAAAGGGATGCCGCCGTGGCCTCGTCAAGATCGCCGAAATATTCCTCGTAGTAATATTTGCCATCGACAAGAACGGTGTCCTCGTCCTCGGCGTCTGCCTCTATCAAAACGTAAGTGCCGTACCAATCAACGGCGTTAGCGAACATTTCCTCACCGGCGAGGGCTGAGGTGTAGCCGATATAGCCCATATTCATCTGGCCGATATCGGTCCTTGACATAAAGTTGATAAACTCCTGCGCGAGAGCCTTATTGGCCCCCTTTGGCATTGCCCAGCCGTCAAAGAAGATATTACTGCCCTCTTCGGGGATAGCGTAGCTTAAAAGGGTACCGTCCTCCTCGGCAACGTCCATGGTGTAAACGGCGTCACCCGACCAGGCAAAGTTAATGGAGATCTTGCCCTGGGCCATTTCCTTTTTACCGCTGTCCACCTCGTAGCCGTAAATTCTGTCCTTAAGATCTGTCAGGGCCTTGCCCGCCTTGGAAACGGCCTCGCCGTCCGTGCGGTTATAAAGGGAGGTAAGAAGCTTGTTGTACTCCTCGCGGGAAAGCTCCCCACGGTCGTATAAGGCCTTATAGCCCTGAAGTTCCTCCTCAAAGCAGTAGCCCAGCGCAAGGATATAGCTGTCACGGACGCTGTCCTTTATGGTGCCCTGCCCGACGTAACGGTCGTCCCAAAGAAGGGACCAGTGCTTCGCGTCCTCCGGGTCAACCTTTTCGGGATTATAAACGTAACCCATGGTGCCCCACATATAGCAGGTGGCGTAATCGTAAAGTGAGTATCCCACCCCGTCCCTTTCAACGATCTGCTTTTTGAAAAGGTCGCCAATGTAGCTTGATACGTTGGATGAATAATTTGTCAAAATGCTGCCGTCCAAAGGCTCCAGCATGTCCTCGCGAAGCATTTTTAAAAGCATGTATTCGGACGGGCAAACCAGGTCGTAAGAATATGTAACCTTATCGCCAACCGTCTTTTTGGACAGGTTAAGCTCGTTATACATATTCTCGTTGGTGCCGAAGGTAGAATATTCCACCTTGACGTTTTTGCCGAGGACCTCCTTACAATAGCTTTCAAAGAGGTAGATAACGTCAATATATTCGTCGTCCTCGACAAGCTCGTACTCGCCCGAAATATAGTCGCCCCAGCTGATTTTGTTTTCGTCTGATTCTGAAATGTATTCCTCCCAGTTGTAGACCCTTAAAATTTCCACGTCGCCGTCATCGGAGAAAAGCTCCACCCCGAGAAGGCTATAGGAAATTATGGATCCGACCATAACAACTACAATTAAGACTGCAAGAAATTTTTTCATATCAGCCCCTCCTTTCGCCGGCGCGCTTAGATGCCGTCACGTTGGCAACGACGACGGCGATGATTATTACCGCAAAAATAATGGCGGAAAGGGCGCGAAGGGCGGGTATAGAGGTGTGCGCGGCGTTTTTGGCGTAAGCGTTGTACGCGTAGGTAGATATGGTATCTATGGTGGCCGGCTTTGTAAAGTTGGTTATTATATAGTCGTCAAGGGAAAGGGTTATGGCCAGCATAAAGCCTGAGGCAATGCCCGGCATGATCTCCGGTATGACGATGGTGGTAAGGGCCTTGAAGGGTGACGCGCCAAGGTCAAGGCCTGCTTCGTAAAGGTTGGGATCCATTTGCTTGAGCTTGGGCAAAACGCTTGTTACCACAAACGGGAAGGTCAATACCACGTGGGCAACGAGAAGTGAGCCGTACGTCCTTGGGAAAAGGAAAATGGAGCAAACGAGGGCAAGTGATATTGCCGTGACTATCTCCGCATTGACGATAGGTATTTGTGTTGCCGCGTTGAAAATGCGGAAGGTCCTTGGCTTTGAATAGTACATGCCTATGGCGCCAATGGTGCCAAGCACGGTTGAAATGGCGCTTGACGACACCGCAAGAAGAAGCGTGGTCTTTATGCAGGAAAGAATCTTTTGATCCTGGAAAAGCTGAACGTAAAGAGAGAAATTCCACGTGTCAGACCAGCTGCCAATCTCCTGCGAGGCGTTAAAGCTGTACACGACGAGAAGAACGACCGGTGCATACAAAACGATCAGCACGAGCCATAAGTAGCTTGAGCGCAAAATTCTTTTTACCATAAGCCGCCACCTCTCGTTTCGGTTCTTTCGGAAAACTTACCCGTAAGAAGCATGGTGGAAAAAATAAACACCAGCAAAATAAGGGATATGGCAGAGCCCGTGTGCCAGCTGTCGGCCGTACCGATGTTAAACTGGTTTTCAATAAGCTTGCCGATAATTGTGATCTTGCTGTTGCCGAGGGTGTCTGAAATGACGTAGCTTGTGGTGGTCGGCAGCAAGACCATGGTGATGGCGCTTACCACCCCGGGAAGGGAAAGTGGCAGCGTGGTCCTTAAAAAGGTCTGCACGTGGTTGGCGCCAAGGTCGCTTGAGGCCTCTAAAACGTGCCTGTCTATCTCTATAAGAACGGTGTATATGGGAAGGATGGTAAAGGGAAGATAGTCGTATACCATACCTATTACCGTGTTGGCAAAATACCAGTCGGTGACGTTATACAGGCCTATGCTGTCGAGGGCAAATAAAAGCTCCTTCATGGCGGCCGTTCTTAAAACGAAGTTTATCCACATGGGAAGGATAAACAGTAAAAGATACACAGACCTGGTCTTAACCGGGCCCCTTGCCAGGGCGTAGGCCACCGGATAAGCGATTATAAGGCATATGGCCGTCGTCAGTATGGCTAGGGCGAAGCTTATAAACAGCACGTACAGGTTGGAGCCCTTCGTGAAAAAGTCACTGAAATTTGACAAGGTAAAATGGCCGTTGGCGTCGGTAAAAGCATACACCACTATAAGTAAAAGTGGCAGTATGACGAAAATTATCAAAAACAGGGCGTAGGGTATCCCCAGATGCCTCCGTGAAAATTTCAAAGCCTTTTTCATTTACTTCACCTTTAGCTTAAGTACGATATCCTGGGGTAGGATCTTAACGGAAACCTTGTCGTTTTCGTTCCATAAATATTCCGTATCGACGACGAAGTCTTCCTCCTCTTCAGGGGTACGGATAATGACCTGATAGTGGTCACCCTTATAGATGATGGAAATGATCTCCCCGTGGGAGTCCCCATCCTCCTCGTTGTCGATAATTTCTATCTTGTCAAGGGCAACCTCAACCTTGACGGGGGTGTCCGTAAGATCAAGCCTTTCGCCGTTTTGGGTAATAAGATAGCCCTGCTCGTCAAGAGTGGAGCCCGGATACAGCTTGGTTACGTCACACTCAAACTCGCCCTCGGCAAAGGCAACCTTGTTGTCCTTTGTGATGACGCCGTCGTAAGCGTTGACAAGATAACCCTTGTGCATGATGTGGATGTCCTCGGGCTTGATGATGATGCTGACCTCCTCGCCGACCTTTCTTTCGATGGTGTCGTGGATAAGAAGCTCCGTTTTGCCTACCTTAAAGGTCATTTCGTAATGTACGCCTTTAAAGATTGAGGAAATTATCCTGCCGTCAACCTGGCCCAATCCCTTGTTGACGATATAAATGTCTTCAGGTCTGACGACCACGTCAACCTTTTCGTAAAGCTCAAAGTCGTCGACCATATCAAACACCTTGCCGACAAACCTTACCTTTTTGTCGCCGACTATGGTGCCGTTCATAATATTACTTTCGCCGATAAAGTCGGCCACGAAGGAGTTTTTAGGCTCGTTGTAAATATCAACGGGGGTACCGATCTGCTGAATGATGCCGTCGTTCATAACGACGATGGTATCACTCATGGTCAAGGCCTCCTCCTGGTCGTGGGTGACGTAAATGAAGGTTATGCCCAGCTTTTTGTGCATTTCCTTAAGCTTCAGCTGCATATCCTGACGCATTTTAAGGTCCAAAGCCCCTAAAGGCTCGTCAAGAAGAAGTATTTGCGGCTCGTTAACGATAGCCCTTGCAATGGCGATACGCTGCTGCTGACCGCCGGAAAGGGTGGATATGTCACGCTTTTCAAACTCCTCAAGGTCGACCATCTTAAGCGCGCGGGAGACTTTTTCGTCTATGGTCTTTTTTGAAAGCCTTTCAAATCTTTCGATACGCCTTCCCTTTTTGTCCTCGTAAACGTTTTTGACCTTTTTAAGCTTGAGCCCGTAAGCAATATTGTCGTAAACGTTGAGATGGGGAAATAATGCGTACCTTTGGAACACTGTGTTGATGGGACGCATATATGGGGGGATATCCGTAATGGATTTCCCGTTTAATAAAATCTCGCCGCCGTCTGGCTTTTCGAACCCGGCAATCATTCTTAAGGTGGTTGTCTTGCCGCAACCCGACGGACCCAAAAGGGTAACGAACTCGCCTTTTCTTACGTAAAGGTCAATGCCGTCAACGACCGTGGTGCCGTCGTAAATTTTGGTTACGTTTTTAAGCTCGATGATTTTTTCGCTCATTTGTGCTCCTTATATGAAAATTGTTGGTATTTTTATCAGATTTTTTGGTTTTGGTGCTGATTTTTTGCATACGCCTATCAAAAATCAGAACGTCGGTGGGGATGAAACCCATATAATAACCGCACGGGCTTCCTTTACGTTTTCAATATAGTGGACCTTGTCAGCCTCAAAATAAAAGCTTTCGCCACGCTTTACCGTATACCTTTTTTTGCCAAGGCAAAGGATAATTTCACCCTCTAAAACGTAACCGAACTCCTCCCCTTCGTGGGGGACGTCGCCTTCGGTACGGGATTTTGGGTTTAAAACAAGGTGGATAGGCTCCATAACGTTTTTCTGGGCGTTGGGGACAAGCCAGTTAAGGGTCTGGGTATCCGTGACCTTTTCAATAAAGTCCTGCTCGCTGAAAACCACCCTTTCCTCAACGTCGACCTCAGTGAAGAACTCCTTTAAGGATGAGCCAAGGGCCGTAAGTATATCCTTTAAGGTGGCTATGGACGGGCTGGTAAGATCGTTTTCAAGCTGAGAGATATATCCCTTTGACAGCTCGCAACGGGAAGCAAGCTCCTCCTGCGTCAGGTCGCATTGAAGTCTTAATTGTTTGATTTTTTCTCCTAGTTCCATAAATACCTTCGTAATATTAAACTTTTGGTTTAGCAAAACTAAACTCATTATATAAAATATCCCAAATAAATGTCAATTATTTTAAACATAGTTTAAAAAAAAATTTTACAATTTTTCCAATTTATTTTAAGCCCCCTTGCCTTGTCCCGTTATCCACTTTAAAAATCACATCAAAAAATACAAAAAAGTAAATAAAAAAATCGGCCTATAAGCCGATTATCTTACTTTTTTATTAATTTAGCGGCACGCCTTGACAAAGGCGGCAATGAGATCGTTTTGCTTTTGGTCAACGTCGCAAAGAAGCTCCGGATGGTACTTGACGCCCATATAAAAGCCTTTTGATTTGGCCTCGACAACCTCTATCTGGCCGTCGTCGGAAAATGCCGATACGGTAAGAGAGTCCGGGAGGTTATCCCCAACGTACATATGTATACTGTTTACGTCAAGACTGTCCGTCTTTACGATGGAGTAGTATTTTGAGTCGCGGTCCACGACCTTACATCCGTGGCAATACTCAAGGTCAAGCCTGTTGTGGGATGTGTCCTCAAGGCGCTTGGTCGTACCGCCAAGGGCTCTTATTATGGTATTGTATCCTGCGCATATGCCAAGAAGGGGCACGTCGTTGTCAAAGCAGTATTTTGCAACGAACTCCTCATAGTAGGCGGAATTTTCACCGCCCTGCAGTATAACGCCGTCACAAAGGGACAAAAGCTTTATAAGATCCTTGGCCTCCTCGTCGGAAATGGGGGTCTCGTCATGCTCGTCAACCTCCTGAAAGCCCGCCTGGTCCTTTTGGGGTAAAATACCAAATGGAAGGCCCCCGTTTTTTATGAGGGCGTATCTTAAAGGATCGCTTACACCCTGACAGCCCCAGCCGTAAAGGTCCTGGCTTTTGAAATATTTAGTAACTATTCCGATAACTGGTCTGCTCATAAAAAACCTCCTGGGGTAGTATAGCACAATTGAGAGTGTTTTTCAACAAAAAACAAGTTGATATTTTTTGTTTGTGAAATTTTTTTGCGCCCATCAAGCAAAACAGCTGCGTCCAAAAAAGGGTAAACGCCGCTGATTATTTAAAATAAATATGATTATTTAAAGTCAAAAAGCAAGGCGTTTTTTGTCTTAACCCCCTGCTTTAACAACAAAAAGTCCTTGTATAGGTCGGTTAACGGCCGTTTTTGTCCTTTTTGTTTGGGTCGGTGCTTAAATACTCAAACATGATCTTTTTGTTTTTTGCCCTGAGGGCGTCAACAACGTCAAGGGGGTCGACACCTTCAACGGATATGACCATGAAGTTACCTCCCGAAAAAACGACGGTAAGCTTTTTAAGCTCTGCATTATAAATGGCGTCGGTTATATCAGAAATTAATATGCGGTTTTTTAAAACGCCCCAGCTTAAGGTAAAGTACCTGTCGTCCACCGAGTAGTAGGATGAAATCGCCATTGAAACTGTCAAAACCAGTATAAGCGCGCATATGACGAAGGTCACACCTATTCCAATATAGCCGTTGGTCCCCTCTACCCTGCCCGATATTAGGCGGTAAAGATTAAGCCCGACGCAAGCAAAGGAAAGGATAATTGCCGCGGCAATAACGAAATAAATATATTTTTTAAACTTGAATTTAAACTTCCTCATCAAATCACCTTAAATTTTATTGACTTAATTTTAACACATTTTGCGCCGTTTGGCAATAAAGTTGACAAACATCAATTAATATAATACAATATATTGGTAAAAATTCAATTATTCAACTTATTTTCATCAAAATTATTATGAGCGTTTTAGAAATTAAAAACCTATCCCACCGCTACGACGACAGGGTCCTTTTTGACCACGCAGATCTTGCCATCAACAATGGCGAGCACGTCGGTATCGTCGGCCTTAACGGCGCGGGCAAATCCACCTTTATCAATATCCTCGCGGGCAATCTTTCCCACGACGACGGTGAGGTATTGTGGCTTAACGGCATAAGAAAGGGTTATCTTGACCAGCACGCCAATATTGACAGATCCCTTACCGTTATGGAGTACCTTTTAACGTCCTTCAGCCACCTTTATGAAAAGAGCCGTCGCCTTGAAAAGATGTATGAGGATATGTGCACCCTTGACGGGGTAGAACTTGACAGATTGATAAAAAAATCCTCTCGCCTGCAGGAGGAGCTTGACGAGGAGGGCTTTTACGACCTCGACTCCACAGTAAAGAAGGTCGCCAACGGCCTTGGCATCAATAAAGTGGGCTATAACACGGTTATCGCCAATATTTCCGGCGGGGAAAGGGCCAAGCTGATGCTTACGAAGCTCCTTTTGGAAACCCCTGACATCATGCTTTTGGACGAGCCCACCAACTTTTTGGACGTGGAGCATATCGACTGGCTTGTAAAGTATCTTAACGGCTATAAAAAGACCTTTTTGGTAATTTCCCACGACGTAAAATTTTTGGACCAGGTGTGCAAAAATATCGTCAACATTGAAAACGGCTCCATCAAAAAATACACGGGCAATTACACGGCCTTTAAGGCCCAGCGTGAAATGAACGCCAAGCAGCACGAGGAGGCCTATAACCGCCAACAGGCTGAAATTAAAAGGCTGACCGACTACATCGACAAAAACAAGGCAAGGGCTTCAACTGCAAAAATGGCCCACTCAAGGCAAAAAATGCTTGATAAAATGGAGATCGTTTCAAAGCCCGTCAATATCCCCGACGCTGTTTTTAACTTCCCCTACACCGACGTAAACGCCAAGGACTTTGTCGTCGTCAAGGACCTTGAGGTGGGCTACAACAAGACCCTTATCCCCAAAATAAACCTCCACCTGAATTCTCAGACGCGGCTTTGGATAAGGGGCACCAACGGCGTGGGTAAGACTACGTTTTTAAAGACCTTGATGCGCAAGATCGCACCGCTTTCAGGTAGCTTTTATATCCACCCGGGTGCAAAAATACTTTACCTTGAACAGGATCTTAACTTCCCCAATACGGAGCACACTGCCAGCCAATACTTTAACAACTGCTTCCCCATGATGAATATAAAGGCCCAGCGGTCCGCCCTGTCCCTTGTGGGGCTTAAGGGGGAGCTTTCAATAAAGCCCCTTAAAAATATGAGCGGCGGCGAGCAGGTACGGGCAAAGCTTGCGGTTTTGACCCAGGCAAAATCCAACCTCCTTGTTTTGGACGAGCCCACCAACCACCTGGACGTCCGTGCAAAGGAAGCTTTGAAAAAGGCCCTTATCGCCTATCCCGGCGCAATTATTTTAGTGTGCCACGAGGAAGATTTCGCCCTTGACGTTTGCGATCAGATCTTTGACGCAAAAGCTAAATTTTAAATGATAAATATGTGCAAAAAGTGGCGATAACCTGCCTATAGGCCGACTTTTCGCCTTTATAAGCAAAAAAAGAGATTGCCCTTTTTAAGCGCAATCTCTTTTATCTTTTGTCGGTGTTTTTCCGACTTGGTTTTGATTATTCGTGATGGTGATGACATTCGCAGCAGTCGTCGTCACATTCTTCGTCGCAATAGTCTTCTTCCATTAATCTGCAGAATTCTTCATAAACGGCATCTAAAAGATCCTCGTCCTCTACGGGGAGAAGCTCCTCAGCACCGGGCTCACCGGTTACCTCGTAAATGATAACCTCTTCAGGCTCTAAACCGTCGATTTCTTCAGCGGCCTGGAAGAAAGCAAAGTATCTTTCCTCATACTTTATTGTATCGATATGATAGAACTTAAGTACCTTGCCGTTGTCGTCGAGAAATTCAACGATTTCGTCTTCTTCTACTACGTTTAATTCTTCTTTTTCTGTAACCATAATTAAATATCTCCTTTAAGCTTTAATTTTCGAATATAGTCTTCTAAAATATATGAAGCAGCAATGCTGTCCACATGATTTTTTCTGTCCTCACGCCTTACGCCCCCCGAAATAAGCACCCTTGTTGCCTCCTTGGTGGAAAACCTTTCGTCAGCGGTGACGATGGGTATCGGCGAGGCCTTTTTAAGCTCGTCAATAAAGCTTTGGGTGATGGCGGTCTGGTCCGACGGGGAGCCGTCAAAGTTTACCGGAAGGCCGCAAACGATGGTGGTTGCCCCCTCCTTTTTGGCAAGGTCAACCAAAAAGGCAATATCTTTAGAAAAATTTTTCCGCCAATAGGTATCTTTGGGAAGGGCCATTGACATAAACGGGTCTGAAACCGCAACGCCGACACGCTTATTGCCGATATCGTAACAAATAAACTTCAAAATTGCTCCTTAAATATGCTAAGTAATTTCAATTAGAATTATAACAAAAAAACGGGCGGTTTTCAAGTAAAATAATAAAAGTGTTACAATATTTTTTATTTACACGTCATATTTCGTCAAAAAAGCATAAAAAGCCCTTATCTTACACACACTTTTTCCAGTGGCGTTGGCCAAAAGGAGGTTTTATGAAGGATTTTTGCGTGGGGCTTGCCCTTGGTATGAGCCTTGGCGTTTTGCTAAGCGTAAACAAAAAGGAAATTAAGGAGCTGGTCCGCGAAGGCGAAAAGGTCGCCATGAAGAAAATCAAAAAGGCTAAAAAACAGCTGGAAAGCTTGTCCGACGACGAAGAAGCCAAGGACGAAGAATAATATAAACCCGCCTAAATGTTGCGTTAATCGACTTATAGGCGGGTTTTTTTATTTTATAAGTATTTCTTTAAGTCTTCGACCTTATCTAAGGCCTCCCAAGTGAAGATGCTTCTTCCGAAATGGCCGTAGGAAGCAGTTTTGCCGTATACGGGCTTGCGAAGATCAAGCTTTTCGATAATGGCAAGTGGGCGGAAATCAAATTCCTTTGCGACGATATCACAAAGCTTGTCGTCGGCAATTTTGCCCGTGCCGAAGGTATCAACGGCAATGGAAAGGGGGTGCGCAACGCCGATGGCGTAGGAAAGTGAGATCTTGCATTCGTCTGCAAGGCCTGCCGCAACCACGTTTTTGGCGGCGTATCTTGCCATGTAGGCTGCGCTTCTGTCAACCTTTGTTGGGTCCTTACCGCTGAAGGCGCCGCCGCCATGGGGACAGAATCCGCCGTAGGTGTCAACGATGATCTTTCTGCCGGTAAGACCGCAGTCGCCCTTTGGCCCGCCGATTTCAAAGCGGCCGGTGGGGTTGATATAATATTTGGTATTTTCGCTTAAAAGCTCCTCAGGGATAACGGCTTTTATGACGTGCTCCATAATATCCTTGCGAAGCTCCTCAGTGGAAATATCCTCCGAGTGCTGTGTGGAAACGACCACCGTGTCAACGCCAACGATCTTTTTGCCGTCGTACTCAACGGTGACCTGACTTTTGCCGTCGGGACGGAGATATTTTAAAATACCTGCCTTTCTTACGTCGGCAAGACGCTTTGAAAGCTTATGGGCAAGGACCAATGCAAGGGGCATATATTCCTCGGTTTCGTTTACGGCATAGCCGAACATCATACCCTGATCCCCTGCGCCGATAAGGTCGTACTTGTCGCCGCCTTCCTTATACTCCTTGGAGTTATCAACGCCGAGGGCAATATCGTTAGACTGCTCCTTAATGGAGGTAATAATTGCGCAGTTGTCGGCGTCAAAGCCGTATTTTGCACGGGTGTAGCCGATTTCACGAATGGTATCCCTTGCAATTTTCTGGATGTCAACGTAGCAATCGGTGGTGATCTCACCCATAATAAGCACGAGGCCCGTTGAAGCCGTGCATTCGCAAGCCACGCGGGCATCGGGGTCTTTTTCTAAAATGGCGTCAAGGACGGCGTCTGAAATCATATCGCAAACCTTATCGGGATGCCCTTCAGTTACACTTTCACTTGTAAAAAACTTTCTCATATCAATTCCTTTTTGTCCCCTTGGGACGGGTAATAAAACTATTTAACTATATAATTGTATAGATATTTGTAACAAAAGTCAATTATTTATTTGTCAAAGATGGTTTTAAGTGATAAAATTTAATTATTACAAGGTTGTTTGTCAACCCTAAGGATGTTTTTATGGATTTGTGCAAGGTTTGCCCCAACGGCTGCAACGTGGACAGGAGGCTTACCGCGGGGGCTTGCGGCGTCACCGAAAAAATTAAAATTGCAAAATATTATCTTCACCCCTTTGAGGAGCCTGTTATTTCCTGCAAAAACGGATCGGGAACGGTTTTCTTTTCGGGGTGCAGCTTAAGGTGTGCCTTTTGTCAGAACTTTGAAGTGTCCCACGGCTGTCGCGGCAAGGAAATATCCGTTGAGGAGCTTGCCCAAATTTTCAGGGAGCTTTATCAAATGGGTGCAGACAATATTAACCTTGTCAACCCCACGCATTATTCAAGGGAAATTATAAAAGCCCTTGAAATTTTCCGCCCCAATATACCTATCGTTTGGAACACCCACGGCTATGAAACTTTGGAAAATTTGCAGTTAATCGACCCATACGTGGACATTTATCTTACCGACCTGAAATATTTTGCCCCCCAAAGGTCCTTAAGATATGCCAAAAAAGCCAACTATTTTGAGGTTGCAAAAAAGGCCACCGAGTTTATGCTTAAAAGCAAAAGCCCTGTCCTTGTGGACGGAAAAATGACGAAGGGCGTTATTGTAAGACACCTTATTTTGCCCACCAACACGGACGAAAGCTGTAAAATTTTAGAGTTTTTAGCCCCACTTTTAAAGGATAACTATCTGTCCTTAATGAGTCAGTACACTCCCTTTGGAAACCTTGACGGACTTGAGGAGATCAACAGAAAGATCACCCCGCGGGAATATAAAAAAGTACTGAATAAGCTTTACGATCTGGAGGTTAAAAACGTCTTTTTGCAAGACGCATCCTCAGCAGACACGGCCTTTATACCCGAGTGGGATTATTAATTTGGCACAAAATTTGGCCATACGTATTAAAAATTTGGTTACAAAATTTAAAAATGGCGGCATCAGCAAGGGCTGTGCCGCCATATCTTATTTATCTTGATTTTTTTCCCTGTACTTTTCGTCGGCGCAGGATTTACCAAAATACATAAGCTCCCACACGGCGGGATCACTTACGCGTTCAAGTATTTTTTCACCGTCAAATTTTTCAACGGTGGCAACCCCTTCAAAGCGGAGATATCCCCCGTCAAAGCCAATAAGCCTTGCCAGAAAGCCAAGGGGCTTTGGCAAAACGTCAACGAACCTCGTTTTGTTAATGTCGCCCTTGCGCTCATATATAATGCGGTAGCTTTCGCCACCCTCGGTCGTGTATTCGTACACGACTTTGTTATATACGGGCTTACCGGTGTATTCGTCAATATATCTGTCCTCGGGCATAAACTTTAAGGTGTGGTTGGAGTTGTCGCCGATAATCTCGCCACCCTTTGCGATCATAAACACGTCGTGATCCTTAAAGCCATACTTTTTGCCCGCAGTTATCCATGAAGATATGACCTTGTATTCACCTATCTTTGCCCTGCCCCAATACCAATGGTGCATAAGCTTCATCATGGAAACGTTGCCCCAGTTGTGGTCGTGATAGCCGGACCCCTCTAAGTGCATTTCCTTACCGCCGTCATAGGTTACGTCGGCTACGGCGCGGCCTTCGGGAATGGCCGGAAGCCAGGCAAAATAATATTCCTCCTTATCCCCAAAGAAAATACTGCCCGTCTGTGATCGCCAGGCCCTTATTGTGCCGTCAAGGGTCAGGTGGGCGGACAGGGTCTTACCCTTGAACACCACGTCGTAATGCTTAAGATCCCCCTTGCAGGTGCAGTCGCCGATCCTGACGTCGCACGTCGTTTTCGAATAAAAGCTTTCCTCCAGGGTGGCGTTAACCTCCTCGGTGAGCTTCCTGCCGTCGGGGAGGGTCAGCTCCATACTGGCGATAGGCTTTATTGGCCCGTCAACGGCGATGGGCATTTTGGAAAAGAAAAATAGAACGAGGACCGTACCGTCGGGATAGTGAGAGTCAAAATACCACCACTCGTAATTGCCCTTGGCCCCGTCCACGCGGGAGGCGTCCTCCCAAAGGGCGACCTCGGTTTTGTCAAGCCCCATATTTTTATAGTGAAGATCATCGTCGGGATGAACAGATCTTAATATCTTTTTCATAAAAAGCCCCTTTTTTTAATTTATCTCAGGCAATGCCTCTTTAGATTTATTATATCACCAAGTTTTTGAAAAAACAAGACCTGAGGGAATATTTTTAAAAAAGTCCATTGCATAGTCCAACTCCATTTTGAATAAATTATAGTAAATTTATTAAATGTGTTTTATGAAAAAACCTATTGGACTTTGGCAATTGATGGCCTTTGCGGTAATATCCTTTTTGGGGACTGTTCTCCATTTTTTGTACGACCTG
>JAFWAM010000070.1 GCA_017507595.1 Clostridia bacterium | reverse complement strand
TATGGTTGAAAATTACGACAAAATCTTCAAAAAGACGCTTGAAGGCTTGACAAATAGGCCAAGACTTTTGCTCCACGCGTGCTGTGCGCCGTGCTCCTCAAGCGTTTTGGAAAGGCTTGTTCCTCACTTTGACGTCACCCTTTATTTTTACAATCCCAACATTGATGACGACGGTGAATACGACTTGCGCCTTAAGGAGCTTATCCGCTTCGTCACCACAGTTTACGGCGACGTTGTAAAGGTAATCGATGGCCCAAGGGACACGGATTTATTTTATAATCTTTCCAGGGGGCGTGAGGATTTAAGCGAAGGCGGCGAGCGGTGCTTTGACTGCTATGCCCTCCGTCTTGAAAAGGCTGCCCAAACGGCAAAAGTGGGCCTATATGACTATTATTGCACTACTTTAAGCGTAAGCCCGTATAAAAATGCGGACAAGCTTAACCGCCTTGGCGTTGAGATCGGCGACAAGGTCGGCGTTAAATATCTTGTTTCCGACTTCAAAAAGGGGCAGGGATACGTCAGGAGTATAGAGCTGTCTAAGGAGTACGGGCTGTACCGTCAAAACTACTGTGGGTGCAGGTTTTCCCGAAAAAAAGCCCAAAGCGAGGGTTAATTTTAACAATTTGACGTCAATTCAGCCCTTTTATCTTTACAAAGTTAATTAATTAAGTTAAAATATAGTATATGTTAAAAATAAGTTCGATTGAAAAATTCAGCGTCGCAGAAGAGCTTGGTATCCTCCCCGGCGACGCCTTAATAAGCTTTGACGGCCACGCTGCAGAGGACGTCCTTGACTATCTTTATTACGACGCCAGGGAAAGCTTCCTTATGTCTGTGTCAAGACAGGGCCAAACCCTTGACTTTGAAATTGAAAAGTACGAGGACGAAACCTTAGGTCTTACCTTTGAAGACGACAATCTTGACATAAAAACCTGTCACAACAACTGTATTTTCTGCTTTGTCAATCAGCTTCCCAAGGGTATGCGCGACAGCCTTTACGTAAAGGACGACGATTACCGCCAAAGCTTTTTGTGTGGCAACTACGTCACCCTGACCAACGTGACGGACAAGGATATCGACCGCATAATCCGCCTAAACCTTTCACCGATGTATATCTCAATCCACAGCCTTGTTGACGGACAGAGGGAGTACATGACCACCAACAGGTTTGCGGGTAAGCTTTTTGACATGATGAGATCCCTTGACGAGGGCGGCATCACCATGCACGGTCAGATAGTCCTTGTCAAAGGTGTCAACGACGGGGCTTGTCTTGAGGAAACTCTTTTAAAGGCCGCAACCTTAAAAAATCTTAAGACCCTTGCAGTGGTGCCATGCGGCATAACGGGCCACAGAGAGGGGCTGACCGAGATAGAGGATATCGACGGGGAATATTCCCTTGAAGTAATAAATACGGTCAAAAAAATCAACGGCCGCCTAACAAGAACCTTCGCCTTTGCGTCAGACGACTTTTATATAAGGGCGGGGATAGACTTTGAGTCTTACAGCCACTACGGCGCCTTTGATCAGATCGAAAACGGCGTCGGCATGTTTGCTTCCTTTATTCACGATTTTGATGAAGTTAAGGAAAAATCGACCTATAGGCAGACTTTTCTGCTTGTAACCGGTGTTGCTGCCAAGGCCTTTATTGAAAAATACGCGCGTTTATCAGAAGAATTTATCGACGGCATGAAGGCCCACGTTATCGCCCCCGTAAACAAATTTTTCGGCCCGACCATTACGGCAACCGGCCTTTTGACGGGGCAGGACGTTTTAGAGGCGGTCCTTGCCTTTGACGGTCAATTTGACAAGATCGTTCTTCCCAAAAACATGATGCGCGAGACGGAAAACGTCTTCCTTGACGGCATGACCATAGAGGATTTTGAGGCCGCCGTCAAAAAGCCCGTCATCCTTGCCGACGTGGGTGGAGAAGGCTTTTTCAACGTTTTGTCGGGTAAGGTAACAAAGGGCTGATTTGTCGCCAAAAACCGACCACGTATCTCAAATTTTTACGCAAAAAACAATTAAAAACAACTTACATTTCACAATAAAAAGCAGCTTGAAGGGGCAGATACCTCGGGCCCTTTAGGAGAATTATGAAACCAATCGTAGCAATCGTTGGTAGGCCAAACGTTGGCAAATCAACATTTTTCAACAAAATAACGGGCACAAAAATTGCCATTGTGGAAAACCGCCCCGGCGTTACCCGTGACAGGATCTACTGTGACGCCGAGTGGTGCGGGTATTCCTTTACCCTGGTCGATACCGGCGGTATAGAGCTTAAAAGCGAAGACGAAATGTGGAACCACATCAAAAAGCAGGCGGAGATAGCCATCGATACTGCTGACGTAATTTTATTTATGTGCAGCGCAAAAGAAGGCGTCACCACGGCTGACAGGGACGTTGCCGATAAGCTTCGTCGCAGTAAAAAGCCCATCGTTCTTGCCGTCAACAAGCTTGACAACTCCGTCCGGAGGAGCTTTTTGAGTTTTATGAGCTTGGCCTTGGCGAGCCGATAGGGGTTTCCGCCGAGCAGTCCAAGGGCTTTGGCGACTGTCTTGAGGAGGTCTGCAAGCACTTTGACCGCCTCGAGGAGGAGGAAGAAGAGGAAGTCATTAAAATTGCCGTCGTCGGCAAGCCAAACGCAGGCAAGTCCAGCCTTGTTAACGCTATTTTAGGCTACGACAGGACTATAGTTTCCGACATATCGGGCACCACCCGTGACGCCATCGACACCCCCTTTGAATATAAGGGTCAGAAATTTAAGATCATTGACACTGCCGGCATCAGAAAGAAAAAGGCCGTTGACGAGGACGTGGAGTATTACTCGGTCGTCCGCGCCTTTGGTGCCGTCAGAAGGGCAGACGTGTCCCTTCTCGTCGTGGTCAGTAAGGAAGGCCTTACCGAGCAGGACGTAAAGATCTGCGGTTACGTTCACGAGCAGGGCAAGCCCTCTGTCGTCGTTATGAACAAGTGGGATATTATTGAAAAGGACACCTTTACGGTGGAAAAGTTTAAGACAAAGCTTAACACCGACCTTGCCTTTATGGATTACTTCAAACCCATGTTTATTTCGGCAAAAACGGGACAAAGGGTAGCAAAAACCCTTGACACCGCCCTGGAGTCTTACGCCAACGCCCACAGAAGGATCACGACCGGCACCTTAAACGACGTTATCAACGACGCCGTCAGGATGAACGAGCCACCCTCCTTCCACGGCAGACGCCTTAAGATATATTACAGCGTTCAGGACGGCGTTGCACCCCCGACGTTTATTATTTTCGTAAACAATACAGAGCTCATCCATTTCTCATACAGAAGATATCTTGAAAACGTCATAAGAAAGGCTTTTGACTTCAGCGGCACACCCATCCGCATATATTTCAGAGAAAAAACTGAGGACTGATATGAACTTTTCAACCCTTTGGTGGCCCTTTGCGCTCATAATAATAGGCTCCTATCTTATGGGCAGCGCAAACAACGCCATTATTATCACAAAGCTCCTTGGCAAGGACATAAGGGGCGTCGGCAGCGGTAACCCCGGCACCATGAACGTCAGCCGTAATTTCGGCCTTAAGATAGGTGCGCTGGTGCTTTTTTTAGACATCCTAAAAGGCGTTATCCCCACCCTTGTGGCAACCCTTGCTTTTAAGGGGAAATATTTTGAATTTTCCACCCTGCCCGTTTCGGTCATGGCAAAATACATGTCGGGCTTTTTCGTGGTGCTGGGGCATATTTTCCCCGCCTTTTACAAGCTTAAGGGCGGCAAAGGCATCGCAACAACGGTGGGTGTGTTTTTGGTTTGCAACTTCGTTATTGCGGCAATTTTCGGCGTGGTAGCCATTGCCTTCATACTGGTGACGAGGATAGGCTCCATGGGGTCGTTTATCGCAACGACGCCACCTGCCATCTGGTCCTGTCTGGAGCTTTATAACGATTATTTTTTAAAGGAGCCGGTTATTGAATACGCCCTTACTTATTTTATATTTGCCAATATGTTTATCCTTGGGATAGTGGCCCTTACCTGGGTCGCCCACAGGGAAAATATCAAAAGGCTTTTGTCGGGGGACGAGCACCCTACCGAATGGCTTCAGATGTTCCGCGACAGAAAGCTTAAAAAATCCAAGCAGCAGCCTTCAGAGGAGGAAAGTGAATAGCTTTCTTAAGGCTTAGGAGAAAAAAATCAGCTTTTCGCCGTGATCGCCAATATGACCGGCACCACGCCTGCGGCATGGAACGATCCGGTGCGCGGGTCTGAACTGACCATGGCGCAGATCAGCCAAGGCTCTGACGTGGTCTTTGCTGCCGCTGGCGGCACTGGCGTCGGCGTATTGCAGACCG
>JAFWAM010000069.1 GCA_017507595.1 Clostridia bacterium | reverse complement strand
CATTCCTCATCCTCAACAAGGCTTTTAGCCTTCAAAACAAGATCAAAATAATCGGGTAAAATTGATTTGTCAATAATTAAAAATTCAGTACTCATAAAAATCCTCGCCTTATCGAAATATGCCGAACAATACGGCCTTAACGGGTAAAATTCTTCCCCCATGTGATTATATTATAATATGTTTTTAATAAAAAGACAACTGTTTTTTACAAAATTTCTAAAAAAACAATTGTCTTTCATGGAAAAATTTTACTTATTGGACGGAAATAAGGCAATTTTCAGTTATTTCCACGGATTTTTCTATTACTGAGCCGTTACGGACGACCTCAAAGACCAAAATCTCACCAACCTTTGATTTGAGTACGGTATCAACAATAATGAAATTTCTTGTGACGGGAGTCTTTTTTCCGTTTAATGTTACGGATAAAATTCTGTCGCCGACCTCTAAAACGCCTTTGGCAATGGAGGTCTCTGATATCTCGTCAACGATGATCTGAGCCTGGATCCTGACGGTGGACAAATCGGCATCGTACACCGCCTTGGAGTTTTCTTCCTTGACCGTTATGCCTAAAAGTGGCTTTGTGATGGTTGTTTCATCCGTATTGAGGCAACGATCTATGATCTTATCGACCACGGCGAGGGCTATGTTAGAGGGAATTGCGTAATTCATATTATCAACGTCGGAAGCAACGCTTTTCGCGTTTACGATACCGATAACCTCGCCCTTGGCGTTAAAAAGTCCGCCGCCGGAGTTGCCTGGGCTTACCGCCGCATCGTAACGAATGACGCGCATTTCGACCTGGCCATTGCCGACGATTGCCTTCATCGTAAGATACTCGCTGTCAACGCTTAAAACTCCTTTAGAAACCGACATACCCTCTCCCTCTGGATTGCCGATGGCGTAAACCGTTTCGCCAAGCAAAACGTCGTTTGAATCGCCAAAGGTGGCAGGCTCAAGATCCAACGCCTTGACGGCTTCACTGCCGCTGACTGATAACAGCGCAACGTCGTACTGGGCGGAACCGCCAACGAAGGTGCATTCCATGGCGAAGGGACTGTCAACGTACTCACTGCCATATGCAAGGGCCGTGATAGAGGTGGCGATATTGCCGGTTGATGATGAATTTTCGGCATACACAACGTGGTAATTGGTGATAATAAGAGCGTCGCCCTTTTCCTTATCGCAGGAGTATATTACCCCTGCACCTGCGCCGTAGCTGTAGCTGCCTGTAATGGAAGTATAACCTGCGATTATGCTGCAAGCAGATTTGTAAGCGCCTGCAATAACCTTTGTGTCGCTTACGGTTGGGTCGGATTTGTCGCCGTAAAGCTCAAAAATGAAATCCTCGAAGCTGCCTTGATAGCCGCTGTTTAAAACGAGCTCGTCATAAACCTGCTTTAAGGTGTAGTCGGCGTTAAAATTTTCGCCGTCCTTGCCGTCAAGGCCGTTGGCGCCCTTATCACCCCTGAGGCTTTCAAGCCACTCTGCCTCGGTCCCCACAAAGCCGTTGTCCACGGCTATCTGATAGGCTGACTTACCTGAGACAAGAGGCTGGCACCCTGCAAAGGAAAGAGTAAGTATGAGGGTAAGAATAGCAATTAATAAAATCTTTATATGTTTTTTCATAATTCACCTTGGCGATTTGGAATTTTTATTTAATTTTACTTTAATTTAGGTGGGATGTCAAACGTATACTTAAGTATTATTTACAGCAAAAAACAATTTTATCCGATTTTCTTTTTGTTTTAACAAAGTGATGGGGACAACTTTAATTTATACAATAATCCATTATTTTATGAAAATTTTGAAAAAAACAATGATTTTTAGCCATTTTGTAGGCCGTGGCAGTAAAGAAAATGAGGATTTATGAAAAAATCGTTTACAAATCGGCAAACTTTGTGATATAATCTTATGGTAATAAATTAATCTTCCTCCAAAGAGAGGAGGCAGGAGAACTATGGGGTTATTTGATTTTTTTACAAAGGAAACAGAGGTACAGGAAAAAAAGACGCCAGCAAAAAAGCCGGTTGGTTTTTCCAGCTCTAAAATAAACGGAAGCCAGCAGCCCGTCCAAAGACAGCAAGCCGCCGACGGTAACGTACCCGTAAGGGTATTTAAGCCGACGAGCTTCCAGGACGTTTGCGCAATCATCGACTTTTTGCTTCTTAATAAGCCTGCCATCGTAAACGTTGAGGCTGTAAAGGATCAGACCATACAAAGGGTTATGGATATTTTAAGTGGGGCCTGCTATGCCCTGCACGGAGAAATATCCGAAATATCACATAACATTTATCTTATCTCACCGGATTCACCGAGCATATAAGATTTTCACGGCGCATTTTGCGCCGTTTTTTTTTATAAAAAGCGGCCTATAAGTCGATTAAACAATAAAAACGCCTTATCGTAAGGCGTTTTTATTTGATATAAAATAAGTCTGTCAACGTGTTAACAAGTAATGCGGCGATCAAAATATCCGCCGCGCCACCCACGGAAAGGTTTTCCTTAACGCAAAGATCGGTAACCGACTTTAAGGCTGACCTGTCAGAGGTATCGACGGTTGAAATAAGCTTTTTATAGTAAAGGTATTTTTCGATATTGCCGTATCTTTTTAATAGGACCGTATCATCGATCATACCTACGATTGACGCCAAAACCTTTATGGGTGGTTGGTTTCTCAGCATAACGCATGCGTTTTTAACCGACAAAAAGCCGCTTTGGGCTTCGCCGCGGATACCACGGAAGGAATCCTTGTAGGCCTTAAAGCCAAAGGTCTTTATTGGGTCGGATAAGCTTGGGTGGGTGGAAATTTCCTTGGCGACAGAAAAGACCGTATCCAAATCGCCGTTAGCTTTCAAGGTGAAGGCAAAGGCTGACAAAATTATCATTGCGATAAATATAAAGCCCTTATAGCAATTGACACCGTTGGTGGAGTTGAACATTGCCCTTTCCGCCTCCAGACCAAGTGGCCTTAAAACGTCTATAAAATACTTAGGATCTTCCCCTTCAAGGCCAACAAAAAAGCTTTTTGCAAGGTATGGGGTGATGGCGTCCTGAGCCTTTAACATAAGATCAAAGCTCATATCGGGGTGAGAGCCGTTGTCCGACGGTGTGACCAAGCCAAATTTGTCCTCAAGGGAAAGCTCACTCATCATGGCGGATTCGACGGCGGATAGGAGCTTATGATAAAAATAGTCGTATGCTCTTTTGTTGAAAAAATTAAGAAGATCCTCCTGGGAGTGGGCTTTTAGCCTGCCACAAACGAATGCAGGGTTATCACAAATAAAGCATCGCCTTGGAAACCCTCTTGACGCAGGAGCGGCCTCGCCCTTTATGGTGACGTCAATATCCACAAGGCGGCCAAGGGGGTGGGATTCCTCAAGAGAAACTGTATAGTCCTTGAGATCATTACCCTTTACAATTGAAAATATATGGCACAAACCGTCTGAATTTTTCAAGATAATCGGCTTATAGCCCCATTTTTTATAAATCAAGCACGAGAAATGGCTTACGATAAGATTGGCAAAGGGTATGAGCTTATCAGCGCCAACCACGTTTGCCTTGACGGATACCACGTCGCTTTCAGAGGACAGCTTTGCTATTAAGTTTGACCTTGCCTCACGGGCCAGGAGGACGTCCTCGCATAAGGGCATAATCAGTCTTCCATTCCTTTGTTCTTTCTAATTTCCTTAACGCGCTTTTCGTAGCCGCGATCGGTGGGATAATAATACTTTTTGCCTACCAGCTTGTCGGGAAGATACTGCTGCTTTACCCACCCGCCGTAATCATGTGGGTAAAGGTATTGCTTTTTATCCTTTAACTGCTCCTTTGACATGTAGGGGGTATTGCGGAGATTTGTCGGCACGAAATCGTCCTTGACAGTTTCGGCGTCATGACCGGCAAGGCCCATGGCAACGACGACGGAATTGGATTTTTCGGCCTCACACACGTAAATGATAGCTTCAAACAAGGGTAAAAGCCCTTCGGGAAGTCCCATGTTTTTAACTGCCGTAAGAGCGCTTACGGCGATTACCATAGCCTGAGGATCTGCCATGCCGACGTCTTCTGCGGCGTGGGCAATGGTTCGCCTTGCAATAATAACGGGATCACAACCGCCTTTAATAAGACGCTGAGCGTAATATAACGCGCCGTCGGAGCTTGACCCGCGAAGGCACTTACAAAAGGCTGAGAGAAGATCAAAATACATATCCTCGCCATAGGAAAGGGCTTTTTTCTGGATGGATTGCTCGGCATCCTTAAGCCTTATGTGGACCTTGCCGTCGCTGTCTGGCGGGGTGGTTAAAACGGCCATTTCAAGAGCGTTGTATGCAACGCGCATATCCCCTGCCGCCATAAGGGCAAGATGATCGACCGCATCGTCGTCAACCATTATATCCATATTAGGAAAACCGCGTTTTTTATCGTTAATCGCCTTATAGAGGGCTTTTTTGATAATATCGTCGGTGAGGGTACGAAGCTCGAAAACCCTGCATCTTGAAACGATAGCGGGGGTCATTGAAGCAAAAGGATTTTCCGTTGTGGACCCAATAAACGTAATGGTTCCATCTTCAATTGACGGAAGAAGTGAGTCCGATTGGGTCTTGTTGAAGCGGTGACACTCGTCCAAAAACAGATAGGTCTTTTTGCCGTGAAGCTTTTGGGCGGTTTTTGCCTCCTCAACGACCCTTTTAACGTCGTTGACGCCGCTTGAAACTGCGTTAAGCTTAACGAATCTGCCGTCGGTGGAGTTGGCTATTATATTGGCAAGGGTGGTTTTACCAGACCCCGGCGGGCCGTAAAAAATGCAGCTGCCAAGATTGTCAAGCATAATAGCCCTACGCAAAAGAGAGCCTTCCTCACAAATGTGACTTTGACCCATAAACTCACGCAAGGTAGTGGGACGCATCCTTTCAGCCAAGGGT
>JAFWAM010000068.1 GCA_017507595.1 Clostridia bacterium | reverse complement strand
GTCATGGTAAAAGCAATCTCGGTGGGAACGATATATTTGCCGTCCTTTTTGGTATATTTTCGCTTGGATAAATCGGAAATAATGGACGAATAGGTGCTTGGTCTGCCAATGCCCTTGTCTTCCATAACCTTAACTAAGGTTGCGTCGGTAAATCTAACCGGGGGCTTGGTGAACTTTTGCTCCTTTTCGATGGATTTTGTGTTTAAGGGCTCGCCCTGAACGAGGGCGGGGATAGACTTTGTAACGACGGCTTCGTCCTCGTCTGAGGCGGATATAAAGTTGTCGTCGTAAACTGCGGTATAGCCCTTGAATAAAACGGTTTTGCCGTTTGCTTTTAATGCATAATCATCTATACCGACTGAAATATTAACTACCTCATATTTTGCTTCAGCCATTTGTGAGGCAATAAATCTGTCGTAGATGAGCTTATATACGCCGTAATGATTTTTGTCAAGAAGCTTTTTGGCCAGCTGTGGGGTAAGGGATAAATCGATGGGGCGTATTGTTTCGTGGGCGTCCTGAGCCGTCTTTTTGGAGCGGTATACGTTGGGCTTTGCGGGGACGTATTCGTCACCGTAGGTTGTCCTGATATGCTTTAAGGCTTCTTCCTGGGCTTCTTTTGCCACCCTTACCGAGTCGGTTCTGATATAGGTAACGAAGGCAATGTGGCCCTGGGGGGTGTCAACGCCCTCGTAAAGGTACTGGGCAATAGACATAACCACGGGTGAAGAAAGGCCAAGCTTTGAGGATGCGTCCTGCTGCAGGGTGCTGGTTGTAAACGGAGGTAAGGCGTGGGTCTTTGTTACGGTGCTTTTAATTTCCTTAACGTAGGCGTTACCCTTTACAAGCTTGTCGTAAACCGTCTGAGCCTCTTCCGCACAGGTAGGACGGTATTTTTTGCCGTTTTTCTCGCTTAAAAGAGCCTTGAAGGTCTGCTTATCCTTGGTGAACTCACCGTAAATATTCCAATATTCCTTAGGATTGAAGGCGAGGATCTCCCTCTCCCTTTCAACAACGAGGCGCAAGGTAACAGACTGTACCCTGCCGGCAGAAAGACCGTCTTTGATCTTTTTGCATAAGAAGGGGCTGAGCTTGTAGCCCACAAGCCTGTCTAAAACGCGTCTTGCCTGTTGGGAGTCAACCAGGTTATAGTTGATATCCCTTGGGTTTTGAAGGGCGTTTTTAACAGCCCTTTCGCTGATTTCGTTGAAAACGATACGCTGGGATTTGCCTTGAAGCCCTAAAACCTCCTGAAGGTGCCAGGAAATGGCTTCACCCTCACGGTCGGGGTCGGTTGCGAGATAAACCTTGTCGCACTTGTCGCATTTATCCTGTAATCTTTTGATGACGCTTCGCTTATCGGCGGAAATGACGTAATTGGGCTCGAAGTTATCGGAAACGTTTACGCCAAGACGCTTTTCGGGCAAGTCTCTTATATGGCCACCGCTGGCGTCAACTTTGATTTTGCCGCCAAGATATTTTTCAATGGTCTTCGCCTTGGAGGGCGACTCTACAATAATTAATTGCATAATACTCCTTAAAAGATGAAAATTTTACCGGATAGCGGGGAAATCCCCTATAAACGGACGGACCTACGGTCCGTAAAAGTCAAAATAATGAATTTGCCTCACTTGGCGGGCTTGTATTTGTTGCCTGCGGTCTTTACGATAAGACCCATAATTTCAAGGGAGGACAAAACGGGGGCTATCTCAAAAAAGCGCTTGCCCGTTTTTGCGCAGTAAAGGGTCACGTCGTCCTCGCCTTCACGGATGGCGGTTAAAA
Organism: Clostridia bacterium; assembly: GCA_017507595.1. Next base: position 4,025 of record JAFWAM010000068.1, on the reverse strand, counting down.
GCTCCCGCTCCTCGTTGGAAAGGTCGGACAGGTCGTCTGCCATAGATGGAAGCTCCACCCCAAACGCGCTTAATAAATCGTCGGCACGGTCGCAAAGATAGGCGCCGTGCTTGATAAGATCGTTGCAAAGCTCACCGGATTTTACGCCGACTGAATAAGGAAATGCGTAAACGTCCTTGCCGTAGTTGGCGGCAAACTCCGCCGTGTGCCTTGCACCGCTTTTTTCACCGCCGCTGGCAATAAGCACCGCGTCTGAAAGGGCGGCGATTATTCTGTTTCTTACGGGGAACATCCAGAAGGTTGACGGTGTGTGGGGCGGGTGCTCCGACAAAACAAGGCCGGTTTTTGCGACCCTTTCAATGACCGATCTGTTGCAATCGGGATATACGTGGTCAATTCCGCCCGCAATGACGGAAATGACACTGCCCCCGCTTAAGCCCCCTAAAATTGCGCTTTTATCAGCACCCATGGCGCTGCCCGTAACTATAGTTACGCCACACTTTGAAAGGCTTTCGCAAACCTCCTGAGTGAGCTTTTCGGCATAAGCCATGGACTTTCTTGAGCCGACGGCCCCGAGGGTGTGCTTGCTGTTTAAAAGGGATATATCCCCTTGTGCGTAAAGAGCAAGAGGCGGCGTGTCGATATTTTTAAGTCTGTGGGGATAATCCTTTGATAAAAGGGTCACCACGGTAACGCCCTTTTTGTCAAGCCGCTCAATGACCCCGTCAACGTATTGGTCGGTCAGGGCCATAAGGACGGTTTTTGCTTTGTTTTCGCCGATGGCCTTAACAAGGTAGGCCTTGACGGCTTCGCCGCGGTCAAAAAGCTTTGAAGGGGCTGAAACAAGGTTTAAAAGTGAGGATTCGTGCCTGTATTCAAGGCCGTCTATTGACGTAAGTGCTATTATTGCCCTTTCGTCGGGTGTGTATACGGTCATAATCTCTCCTTAAGCCAAGCAAATAATGGACGAATCCATTATTCGGTAAGGTCGAAGCTTCTGTAGCCGATAGCCTCAAGCAGGTGCTTTTTCTGGATATCTTCGGAATAGTCAAGGTCGGCAATTGTGCGCGCAACCTTTAATATCCTGCTTCTGCCGCGGGCGGAAAGGTGCAAGGTCTCAAAGGATTTTTTAAAGAGCTGCTCGTTTTCCTTTGACAGCTTGCAGTACATATTAAGCTCCCTCTCACCCATTTCGGCGTTGGTCTTTATGCCGTCGTTTTTAAATCTTTCGCGCTGGATCCGCCTTGCGACGTTGACCCTTTGTCTGACCGCTTCAGAGCTTTCTTCCAGTCCGTCGGAAACAAGATCGTCGTATTTGACGCTGTCAACCTGGATCTGAAGGTCTATCCTGTCGAGGAGGGGGCCTGAAATTTTGGCCTTATATCTGCGGATCTGGGCGTCGGAGCATTTACACTCCAAAGTCTCGCTGCCGTAGTTGCCGCAGGGGCAAGGGTTCATACTGGCGCAAAGCATAAATCTTGCGGGGTACATGGTGCTTCCCTTTGCCCTGGAAACCGTAATGACGCCGTCCTCAATGGGCTGACGGAGACACTCTAAAACCGTTCTTTGGTATTCGGGCATTTCGTCAAGGAACAAAACGCCGTTGTGGGAAAGGCTGACAAGCCCCGGCATAACGTTTGGACCGCCACCCGTCAAGGCAATTTTGGTTGCCGTGTGGTGGGGCGAAATAAACTGACGGGTCTTTATAATGCCGTCCTTGCCGAAAAGGTTGCCCGCCACCGAGTGAACGGCGGTAGTTTCCAAAGCCTCCTCAAAGGTAAGCTCCGGCATGATGGACGGTATGCATTTTGCAAGCATGGTCTTACCTGCGCCGGGAGAGCCTACGAGAAGGATATTGTGGGCGCCGCTTACGGCAATCTCAAGGGCGCGCCTTGCCACGTACTGACCCTTAACGTATTTGAGGTCGTTGCGATAGTCCTTGTCCGTTGCGGGAACGAACGGCGTGAGGGGCACGATAAAATCAGCCTCGTCACGTAAAAAGGCCATGACATCGTTAAGGCTTGCAACGGCGACGATCTCTATGCCGTCAATGGGGCTTGCCTCGTTTTTGTTGGCGAAAGGAACGACTACCCTTTCATACCCCTTGGCCTTTGCAGATAAAACTATGGGAAGAATACCCGTTACCGGGCGGATATCGCCGTCGAGAGAAAGCTCGCCTAAAAATACCGTCTTTTCAATATCCCTGGCCATACCGTCGTTGGTGGCACGGATAATTGCAACGGCAATGGCAAGATCGAGCTTGCTGCCCTCTTTTTTAATTTCGGCGGGGGCAAGGTTGACCGTTATCTGCGCAACGGGAAAGTTTTTGCCCGAGTTTTTAATGGCGGCCTTGACCCTTTCTTTGGACTCCTTAACGGCAGCGTCGGGAAGGCCGACGATATCAAACCTTGGCATACCTCTTGAAACGTCTGCTTCAACCTCAACGGGAATCCCCTCAAGGCCCAACAGCGTATAGCTTGTTACCTTTGAAAGCATATTTCACCTTATCTGTTGTAAATTTTTCGTTCAACCACTTATCCACAAAGAAAGCCCCGGCAAGTCAAATGGGTAAACTACTCATATTATTACTATAATGCAACAAGTTTGCAAAATTGTCAACGGAATTTTTCCAACTTTTATAATAATTATATAATATTTTTGTCGCAAACTTGTCCGTTTTTTAAAAAACGGGGCTGTTTAAGCGGATTTCGGGGGGCAAAAAAACGGCTGGATTTTTGGTAGAAAAATCCGTATATTTTTCAGGAATTTTGCCAAAATAATACAAATGGTAATTATCTTTTTTCGTGCCCTTATTATTTTTGCGGTGCTGGTGGTTATCATGCGGCTTATGGGTAAGCGCCAGATCGGTGAAATGCAACCCTTTGAGTTTATCATAACCCTGCTTATCGCCGAGCTTGCCTGCGTGCCCATGACTGACGTTTCAATACCGCTTATTTACGGCATCGTATCGGTGGTGGCAGTGTTTATTATCCACCAGACCCTTACCCTGCTTGAGCATAAAAGTCACTTCTTCCGCAAAATGGTCAATGGCAAGCCATCGGTCGTTATCAACCGAATGGGCGTTGACCTTAAGGAGCTTAAAAACAACAATATGGACGTCTTTGACCTGGTGGAGTCCTTGCGCGCCACAGGGAATTTCTCCCTCGATGGGGTGTGCTTTGCCATTTACGAGTCCAACGGCAAGCTTTCCGTCATGCCAAACCCGGATTTTGAGGACGACGCCCAAATGCCCGTTATACTAATCGCAGAGGGCAGACTTTACAAGAAAAATCTGCGGGCGCTGAAGCTTGGTCCCAATCGCCTTTTGGAGTTTTTAAAGCAAAACGGCGTTAAAAGCATCGGCCGCGTCGACGTGATGACGGTGGCGCCAAACGGCAAGGTGTATCTTCAGCCCCGTGGTAAGAAGTACAAAATTTTGAATATTGAGATTGAAAGCGGGGTGATCTGGTAGTGGTAAAATCTTTGATTTCCATCCTGGTGGCCGCGGCCATAATTGCCGTCGGCGGTTTTTTTGAGCATTGGTATCTTGACAAATCCTTTGATGATATAATCGTGCGCATCGACGCCATAACCGAAAAAATAGAGGAAGCAACAGTGTGCGAGGACGACGTCCTTGCCCTGCAACAAGCTTGGATAAGCAAAAAGGAAAAGCTTCATATCTTTATCCCTCACACGGAGATAAAGGAAATTGATCTTTGGATCTCGGAATGCACAACCTACACAAAATACGGCAAAAAGGAAGACGCTATCGCCAAGTGCACGGTGGTAAAGGAGCTTTGCGAACAGATACCAAAAACCTTTCTTTTGAGAATTGAAAACCTTTTTTGAGGGTTTTTTCGTTATTTTTTTGTTTAAAACACCATTAAAAAGTGGCGATAATCGACCTATAGGCCGACTTTTTGACAAATTTGACCTTGATTTTACCATCTTGATTTATTGATGGCATTTTTAACTTCGCAAAGCAAAAAAATAATAAATTTTTATCAAAATAATGCCGATAACCG
>JAFWAM010000007.1 GCA_017507595.1 Clostridia bacterium | reverse complement strand
CCTGCCCTCGAACATAACTAAGATCCTGTCGGATAAGTTCATAATCTCGTCAAGCTCAAAGGAAACGAGAAGGACGCCTGCGCCCCTGTCCCTTGAAGCAACGATCTGTCTGTGGATAAACTCTATTGCGCCGACGTCAAGGCCGCGGGTGGGATTGACGGCGATCAGAAGCTTGTGTTCGCGGTCGATTTCCCTGGCGATAATGGCCTTTTGCTGGTTGCCGCCCGACATGGAGCGGGCAATGGTCTTTGAGCCCTCGCCGGACCTTACGTCATAGCCGTCGATAAGCTTATCTGAGTATGAGGTTATCTCGTTAAAGCGGATAAGGCCGCCCTTGCCGAACTGAGGCTCGAAATACCTTTGGAGGACCATGTTCTGCTCAAGGGTAAAGTCAAGGATAAGCCCGTGCTTGTGGCGATCCTCCGGAATGTGGCTGAGGCCGTGGGTGTTGCGATAGCGCACGGATTTTTGGGTTACGTTTTCGTCGCAGAGAATAACGCTGCCGGAGGCGGGCTCTATAAGGCCGGTGATGGCGGAAACCAGCTCTGACTGGCCGTTGCCGTCAATACCGGCGATGCCGACGATCTCCCCTGCCCTTACGTGAAGGGAAAGGTTATCAACGAGATTTTTGTGACGCTTTTTGCCTTTTACCACCAGATCTTGAACGGTAAGGACCTTTTCCTTTGGGTCTGCGTCGGCCTTGTCAACGGCAAAATTGACGTGGCGGCCGACCATCATTTCGGAAAGCTCCTCCTTGGTGGTGTCCTTTATGTCAACCGTGCCGATATATTTGCCCTTTCTTAAAACGGAGCATCTGTCGGCGACGGCCATGATCTCATTTAATTTGTGGGTGATGAAAAGTATTGACTTGCCCTCTGCGGCCAAGTTCTTCATGATGAGCATAAGCTCTTCAATCTCCTGGGGGGTGAGAACGGAGGTGGGCTCGTCAAAAATAAGTATATCGTTGTCACGATACAGCATCTTTAAAATTTCGGTCCTTTGCTGCATGCCGACGGTGATATCCTCTACCTTGGCGTTGAGCTTGACGTTAAGTTTATATTGGTCCGAAAGTTTTTGGATTTTTTCGCGGGCGACCCGCTTTTGAAGGAAGCCAAGCTTGTTTGGCTCTGCCCCAAGAATAATATTATCCAGCACGGAAAATACCTCTACCAGGCGGAAGTGCTGGTGAACCATACCTATGCCAAGACGGTTTGCATCGTTGGGGTCCTTTATTTTGACGGGGTTGCCGTCCTTTAAAATTTGTCCTTCATCCGGCTCGTAAAGGCCGAATAAAATGCTCATCAGGGTGGATTTGCCTGCCCCGTTTTCGCCTAAAAGGGCGTGGATCTCACCACGGCGGAGCTGAAGGTTTATGCCGTCGTTTGCAACGAGATTGCCAAAACGCTTGGTAATGTTTAACATCTCGATGGCGCACGGAGTTGAATAGGTCTGATTTTCCCGGTTCATTTTTCCCTCGCGTATAAAGGTTTTGTCTTTTAAAAAAAGAAATTAAACGGCTATCCGTTTTTTGATAGCAAAAAGAAAGGGACAGGTAAGCCCTTTCTTTATTGACGTCGCCGCCCAAAAGGGCGGCAACGCTTGGTATAAAGTTAATTATTCGTAAAGAACGGTAACCTTTGTTAAGGTTAAGTTTGCGGTTAAAACGGCAGCACTGTCTACAACGGCAGCAACGTCAGCCTGGGGAACGATTTCACCGGCTTTGATCTTTGCATAGAGGTCTTCGTACTGAGCCTTTTTGAAGTTCTTCATGGACCAGGTTTCGGTGGGAAGACCTGTAGCGTCGTCAGCAGCACCGAGGTTCTGAGTCTTGTTAGCGAGAACGGTATCCCATTCACCGGCGTAGAACTGACCTAAAACTTTTTCAACGGAAGCAGCTAAGCCCTTAACGGCGGAGGTGATAACCTTTGAGGATTCGCCTGACTGGTCAACGTCAACACCGATGATCTTAGCGTTCTGGTATTCTGCAGCAGCACTCTTTACAGAGTCGAACATGGAGCCGCCGCAAGCGAAAACTACTTCTGTACCTGCCTGATACCAGCCTGCGATCTGAGTCTGGAGCTCGGAAGAAGCGCTGAAGGTTGAGCCATACTGATAGCTGTACTTAATTTCAACTTCTACATTCTTTTCAATAGCAGCAGCTTCTGCGCCCTGAATGTAGCCGTAACCGAAGCGGTTGCAAGCGGGGTTTGTGCCGCCACCACCAAAAGTACCGCCCAATTTGGTGTAACCTTCCATAACGGCAGCGTAGCCTGCCATGTAACCGGATTCCTGTTCCTTGTAGCTTACGGCAGTTACGTTGTCAAGACCTAATTCCCAACCGTCGATAAATACAAACTTAACGTCGGGGTATTCGGTTGCAACTGCGGTCATAGCAGCAGCCTGTAAAAAGCCCGGAGCAACGATGATTTCAGCGCCGTTGTCGATAGCAGCCTTCATAGCAGCGATACGATCGTTATCAGTTGCGTCTGAGCCGCCCTGGGGCTGATAATACTTATAATCTTTACCGTTGTTATAAGCATAGGTTTTTGCACCGGTCCAAGTACCTTCATTGAAGCCCTTGTCTTTGAGCTGACCAACGTCAGTAACGACAGCTACTTCATAGGTTCCATCTTCAGCAACGCAGTCATCGGGGATTTCAGTTTTTCCGCAACCAACGATAGCGAGGCAGCCAACGCATAAAGCGAGGCAAAGGATCAAGCTTAAGATTTTCTTCATGTTTTTTCTCCTATATTTTTTTTAGGGCAGTACCCTTTATTTCAGAATCAACACATGCTCTTTCCATGTCCAATTATATTGTAGCACAGCAAAAGCCAGCCTGTCAATTTTTCTCTTTTTAAATTGGGAACAATTGTAAATATTTTTTTTATATTTTTTTACGGCCTTTGGGGCGGCACTTTTATACTATAAATTATTGTCACGCGTAGTCCGAGGCTGTAAGCTAATGGGCTTTACGACCCAAAAGGGCCTTTGAAAAAGCAAAAACCCCCTAAAAAGGAGGCTTTTATCCCTTAGCTTAAGTCCTTTGGCCCGAAGTAGTCGGGCAAAATGGTGGAAAGGGTGTATTTTTTGATGTTGTCGGGGGTGCCGAGTAAAATTTCAAAATCGT
>JAFWAM010000067.1 GCA_017507595.1 Clostridia bacterium | reverse complement strand
TACGGTAATAACTACAAGGCTGACAAGGATAAAGTTTCTTATGACTATGGAACCCTTTGTGGTTACTTGACTTTCCGTTATATAGCCGTAGCCACCTTGGTATTCAATCTTTAAAAGGCCGTCCTTTTTCTCGTAAACCTTCACGCTGTCAAAGGGGCTTATTCTGCCGATTATTTTACTTGCGTTTTTGTCAAGGTAAACTGTTGCGCCCTTGTATCCCACTTGTAAAATTTCCATTTCATAAGGTGATCCGTCCGACGCCACGTTGGTCTTAACCATTGTTCTTGGTAAAAATCCCGTGTTGCCGTCAACGGTTACCATGGCATAGGCCGTGCCGTCAAGGGTAAAGGTGTAAGCAATTTCAACGGGTGTGTTTTCCTTTATCTCAAAGGCCCTGAAGTAAGGGGTCAGAACGGGATAGCCGTATCCGTATCCGTCGGATACTGCGTAATATTCCTCTCCGTCGTCAATTTTTTCCACCTCAAAGCCCTCAAGGTCCTTTGATCTGACGATGGCAGACAAGGTTTCCGTCACGATAAGGGAATATTTGCCGTCGTCGTAAAGGATGACGAACTCATCCTTACCCTGGTAGGTGGAGTACCCCGTAAAGACGTATTCATCCCCAAGGGAGCTTAAAAGGTCAATTTTAAATATCCTTGAGCCTTCTTTGATCCTTGCCGTCTTAAACTGTGGGTTAAAGGCTGCCGAAAGGTCGTTCGGGATTAAAATATGCTCCGGCGTGGCAACTGCAAGATCTCTTGGCTCAAGCTCTAAGATAAAGCCGTCGTACAGGGCGTAGGTCTTATCGCTTGCAGGCACGACTATTATATCCTTTGCGTTATAGTTTGAAGGGATATTGGGGGACTTTTCCACGGCGAAAATTTGCGCGGCCCCCGTTTCACCGTCAATTTTAACGATCTGATCGTTTGCTGTCAGGGCGTAAACGTTACATTCAAAGTCGGTGGTTATGGAAATTATCTTGCTTTGGGTGCGGTAAATTTCCGTGGAGGCCTCTTTATGGTTAAAGCTGTGGATAATGTAATCCTTATCGTTGTAGCACAGCATATAAAGCCTGCCGAAAAGGTCCGTGGTAAGATCAAGCCCCGTCCCAAGGATGGCAAAGGATTGGTCGATCTTGCCGTAATTATCGGGTGACGTCTTATACACCTCTGCGTAAGGACTGCTTGAGCGCATAGTGTTGTTTACAAAGTAAAAATCCTTTTCGTAAGAGGTTACCGCCGATATGTCCTTAAAGGACTGCACGTCTGCCGTTATCTGTACCTGACTCAGCCCATCGGGGGTGTCGGTAAAGGCGTAAAGGCCCGTGCCGTTTGATAAAAGATAATTGCCGTCTATTACCGAAAAGTCGTAATAATAGCCCGATAGGGGCACTTTTTTGCTTACCTCGTGGCCGTTTTCCGTAAAGACCTTGATCAAGTTGCCGTCAATGACGTAAACCTTTTCACCGTCGGTCTTCATGTCGCTTGCCTGGGTAGAAACCCTGTTGTCGCTGTCAGATCTCGTTGTTACGGCAAAGTCGGTAAAGGCCTTTTTGACTGTATCAAAGCAGGTGACCGCGTTAAGCCCTGCGTCGCAGATATACAAAAGACCGTCGCTATAAAAAAGTCCTTGGGGGTTTACCGTGGTGCCAAGGGATTCCTGTCCCATGGGGGTGGTGGGGATAAGCTGGGTGAATCTTCCGTCAAGGCTTATTGAATAAACTCCGTTTTCCGAGGAGTAGTAATAATTCCCATCGGCAAAAACCGCGTATCTTACCTCGTCAAGGCTGCCGGGGATGGGGACAAGGTTTCCTGCGCCCTCGGCGATAAACTTATAAAGCTTGCCTTCGTTTACGCAAAGCCAGGTATTTTCGTCAATTGCGGCAACGGCGCGATAGGGCACGCTTTTGGAGTAGGCCACCATCTGGTCAAACCTGACGCCGTCCTCACCAACCGATATGCCGTAAACGACAAAGCTGTTACCGGGGTTTGTGATAAGCCTGTCGCCAAAGACCGAAAGGGTGTTGGTTACAATGTCACAGTCTTTAACAGCTCCGTCCTCAAGGCTTAAGGTGTACAGCTTGGAGTTGGATATAAAAAGCAGATATTTGCCGCCCTCAACCTGGGCGATTTCGCTTACGTTGTAATTTTTAAGGTCGTATTCTTTAAAAAGCTCGTCCTCAAAGGTAACGATCCTGTCGGACTCACAAAAAACGTAGGTCCCACCGCCAAAGGAAAAGTCAATTGGGGCGTCCAGCTCGTAAAATTCAAGATAGTTTTTTGGGGCAAAAATCGTTGAAGAAACCTTCCCCTCGGCAAAAGACAGGGTGCCAAAGCTGAAGGAGAGTAAAAATATAAGCCCAAGACAGAGGGTTATTATCCACTTTTTCATAAAAAAGACCTCAAAAATCTGTTAAATATATAATTTAACAAATAATATAT
>JAFWAM010000066.1 GCA_017507595.1 Clostridia bacterium | reverse complement strand
GAACTTAAAACGGTAAAGCTTTTGTGCGAGAAGCTCAAAACGGCCTACCATGAGGAGCTCTCTGCTGAAAAAATGCGGATAACCGACTTATTGACCGACTTTTTAAAGGACGTTGACACAAAAAACAGCCTTATGGAGGTCCGTGAGGCTGCAGAGGGGGTAAGCGGTATTCTGCGGCCGGACCCCGCGGTCAGTAAGGAAGCCGCAGACTTTTACGGCGAGGACGTATTTTTTGATCTTGACGCCGTACAAAACCCCAAGGGGGATCTTGACTTAAGGGCCCTTTGTGAGGAGCTTGGCATTTTTGGAGGAAGTAAATGATTTACGCAATTATATTTTTTGCAAGCATCCTGCTTGATCAGATCACCAAGGCGATCGTCGATATGAACGATTACAATATAACGGTCATCAAGGGGATATTTTCCATTGACAATATAAGAAACGACGGCGCGGCGTTTTCCATGTTCGGCGACAAGCCCTGGGCGCAGACCTTTTTTATCGTGCTTACGGTGGTTGCCCTTTTAGGATTGGCGGTATATGTGATTTTCAAAAAGGATAACAGCAGGTGGCTCAACGTATCCCTTGCCCTTATCGCGTCGGGTGCCATCGGCAACTTTATTGACAGGCTTGCCTTTAAAGAGGTCCGCGATTTTTTGTTCGTTCACTTTTTCGCCAACTTCAACGTGGCAGATATCGCCATAACCGTTGGTGGGATAATGCTCGTTTTCTACTTCCTGTTTTTAGATAAGGACGCAATATTTAAAAAGAAGGAAAATCCCAATGGAAACCAATAACTACACCGTAGACGCCCCTCAAAAAAGGCTGGACGTTTACCTTATGGAAAAAAGCGGACTGTCCCGCTCCCGCATAAAAAACCTTATTGAGGACGGCCTTGTCCTTTTAAACGGCGGGCCGTGTAAGGCGGGTGACGGCTTAAAGACAGGGGATACCGTAAGCCTTTCCGTGGAGGAGCCCAAGGCCCTTGACCTTACCCCACAAAATATACCGATTGATATAATTTACGAGGACGACGACCTTGCCGTTATCAACAAGCAGCAGGGGCTTACGGTACATTCGGGTGGGGGAACCAACGGTGGTACCCTGGTTAACGCCCTTTTGTGTCATCTTAAAAGCTTAAGCTCCATCAACGGGGTGGTAAGGCCCGGCATCGTCCACAGAATAGACAAAAACACGTCGGGGCTTTTGGTGGTTGCCAAAAACGACCAAAGCCACATATCCCTTGCAAAGCAGATTGAAGAAAAGTCCGCAAAGCGCATTTACGTTGCCCTTTTAGAAGGGGTCGTTAAAAGCGATAGCGGGCTTATAGACACACTTATTGACCGTTCTGACCGCGACAGGAAGCTTATGGCGGTATCCTCAACCAAAGGCAGGCGCGCCCTTACCGAGTACAAGGTCCTTAAAAGATTTTCCGGCTATACGTTGTGTGAGTTTTCCTTGAAAACCGGGCGCACACATCAGATAAGGGTCCACGCCAAGTATTTGGGCCACCCTGTGGTGGGTGACGAAAAGTACGGCTTTAAAAAGCAGAAATTCCAGCTTAACGGTCAGCTTTTACACGCAAAAACCTTGATCCTGACCCATCCCACCACCGGTGAGGTTATGGAGTTCAACGCCCCAATCCCGCCTTATTTTGAAGAGGTTTTAAAAAAGCTTAAGGAGATATAAGTAGGCTTATAGGCCGGTTATCGGCTAAAAATATGATAAAAATAAAAGCGGAAAGCCTTTAAAAAGACTTCCGCTTAAAGTATTTATTGCCCAAAACTTTATTAAAGATCGTCCTGGTCCTGGTCCGGCGTGTCACCGAAAAGTGAGGTGCCGGTGTAGCTTCCAAGATAGTCGTATGGGGAATAAAAAACGTTATTGTATTTTTTACTTACAGTTTTTTTCGTTACTGCAGCTTTTTGACTTGGAATTATTCTTCTTTTCTTTTTTATTGTCTCTCATTTTTGTTGCCCGACTTTCTCGGGTCTTTACCTCCTTGGTAATATTGTGCCCGGAAAATTGAGTAATATACAAACTTTCGACAAAATTTTTATGAAATTTAAAGCTCTTATAAAAAAGATACTTGAAAATATCGACGGCGTCATGTTTGACAAGGGCCTTACCTGCAACCTTTGCGGGCGTGAGGTCTTTCACCGTGAGGATTTTTGCAAGGACTGTCTTGATACAATTGATTTTAACGACGGCCCTATTTGCAGCTGCTGCGGAAGAAAAACCCCTATCGCCACAAAAAGGTGTGACTCCTGCAAGGGCGAGTGGGCAGTTGACCTTGCAAGAAGCGCCTTTACCTACCGCGGCGGTGCGGAGGGGCTTATAAAAGCCTTAAAGTACGGCGGCAAGCAGTACCTTGCCGAGGTCTTAGCACCCTATCTTAAACAGGTCTACGTTGAAAATTATTTCGCGCCCGACTTTATAACCTTTGTCCCAATGACCGACGAAGCCATCCAAAAAAGGGGTTTTAACCAGGCTTATCTTTTGGCCCGAGAGCTGGCAAAAATCACCGATAATCGATGTATAGAGGCACTTTTAAAGATAAAAGAAACCACCCAGCAGGAGCAGCTTTCCGCAAAGGAGCGTCAGATAAACCTTGAAAAATGCTTTGCCGCCACCAATAAAGAGGAGGTTTTCGGCAAGCTTGTTTTGCTGGTGGACGACGTTTTGACCACCGGCGCAACCGCCCACGCATGCGCTAAAGCTTTAAAGGAGGCCGGCGCAAAATCCGTCTATCTTTTAACGGTTGCTTCCGTTGTCAAAAGGATCGGTTAAGCTTTTTCTTAAAATGGCTAAAGCCGGAAAAAAATTTGAATTTTTATGACGATTTACAATAAATTTGCCCCAAAAAGGCATTTTTACAAAAAAAT
>JAFWAM010000065.1 GCA_017507595.1 Clostridia bacterium | reverse complement strand
CTTGAACTTAAGGAGATTTTTTTCCTTGTCGACGTAATCCTGTTCGCCGGTGTACTCAAAGCCGTAATCCTCTAAAACCTCAGCAAGCTTACCGTCGACCGAGTCAATCCAAAAATAAACTAAAGTTATTGCAGAAAACTGCTTGATAGCAAACTCCATCAGCTTTTGGAATGCGCCTTCCTCTAAAAGGTCATAGTTAAGCCAAAGGTTTTTAATTTCGGCCTGGGGCTTGTTAACGGTCACTAAGCCGCTGAAGACGCCCTTGTCCGATAACATATACGAAAAGGAATTTGAGTCGTCTTCAAGGAGCATTTTACGAACGTCAACGTCGCTTGGGTCCTGACCGAGGGCTTCGTAAAAGCTGCCTTTTGCCACACGGAAGAGAGAAACGGCCTCAAAAAGATTCTTTTCGGAAAGTTCAACAATGTTCATAAAAACACACCTTTTGTAACATCCTTGGCGATGTCAAATAAAATCGATACAAAGATTATATTAAAATAAAATTAAATTGTCAAGCAAATACTTAAAATTGCGGGTAAAAACTTTTTGTGCCCAAAATCAGAGGGTCACAGGGGCGAGACGTTTTTACCAACGACGGCTTTTGCCAGGGATCTTTCATCAAAAAGTCCGCCTATAACACCGTTAACGCTATCTTTTGATAAAGCGTTAAGGTCCTTTAAACGCTTGGAAATATCATAGTCGTCACCGATTAATAGCTTGCGCTTGCCGTATAATATCATTTGGGACACGACGTTTTCCTGCGAGAAAACAAGACTTGCCTTCATCTGCTCGCGGCTTCTTAAAAACTCCTCTTCGGTGATACCCTTATCCTTTAAGAGATTCATCTCCTTAATGATAGCGTCGTAAGCGGGAGCTAACGCGTCCTTGCCGACACCTGCGTACACCACAGTAAATCCGCAATCAACGTAAGCCGTCGGATAGGCGTAAACGCTGTAGCAAAGGCCAAGCTTTTCTCTTACAGTCTGAAAAAGTCTGCTGCTCATTCCGCCGCCAAGGACGGAGGTAAGTATCGCATGCTTGTCGCCGTCGGGGTGGTTAAAGTTGACGGACGGATAAGCAAAGGCCATATGGACCTGCTCTATATCCTTACACTTGCAAACGGATTTTTGCAGGTTAACCGTGTTATAGGCGGGTTTTTGAGTCATCTTGCTTGCCTTAAGACAGCCGAGATATTTATTGCATAAATCGAAAACTTCCTTCTCGTCAACGCCGCCGGCAACGGATACGACGATATTGTCAGTGGTATAATATTTGTTTTTGTAATCAATAACGTCCTGACGGGTAAAGCCCTGTACGTTTGACTTTGGGCCCAATATCTGCGCGCCGTAGCCGAGGTCACCAAAATAGGAGCTTGCCAAAAGATCCATACAAAGCTCGTCCGGGGTGTCCTCGTACATGTTGATCTCCTCAATGATAACGCCGCGTTCCCTATCAAGCTCCTCCGGACTGTAAACGGAGTTTACAAACAGGTCGGATAAAATTTCAAAGGATTTGGAGGTGTGCTCTGCAATGGACTTGACGTAGTAGCAGGTGAACTCCTTTGAAGTAAAGGCGTTTATCTGGGCGCCGAGCATATCTGCGTCCTGGGAAAGCTGAAAGGCCGTGCGCTTTTCGGTGCCTTTAAAGTTGACGTGCTCGATAAAATGAGAAATGCCGTTTTCAGACAAGCTTTCGTTAACGCTGCCTGCGCCAACAAGGATGCCGATGGAAACCGAATACATGCCGTCCATTTTGTTGACGACTAATCTTATTCCGTTTGGTAAGGTATAGTTAAATATCATTTTATTAAATCTTTTACTAAAGCCGGGGTAAGGCCTTTCTCCTTGTAATAATCTAAAATTTGCGGAAGAGCGGCGAGGGTGTGGGGCTTGGGGTGCATAAGGATAAATTCACCGCCGGTAACGTCCGTCGCGCGCTTTATTACAAGCTTTAAATCGCTGTCACGCCAATCAATGGTATCCTTTGTCCACATGACCGTTTTGTACCCGAGCCTTTCTGCAACCTTGAGGGCTGTAACAGAATAAGACCCCGACGGCGGCGCAAATAAGGTCATCTGATAGCCGGTCATAGCAAAGACCACGTCGTGATTGGTTTTGATCTCAAGCTCGTTTTCCTTTTCGTTAAGCTTTTTGTGATCCTTGTGAAAGTAGCCGTGATTGCCAAGGTCGTGCCCCTCGAACAAAATGCGCTTGATGGTGTTTGGGTTGTCGTCAGTCCAGCATCCACCGACGAAAAAGGTCGCCTTGACGCCGTACTCCCCAAGAACGTCCAAAAGGCCGTTTACGACCTCTGTATTTTCATATACGTTGAACATAAGACATACCCTTGACTCGCCATCCGCCCCGCCGTAGATAGGTGCGTAGCTTTCGCCGCTGACAAGGGCTGCAGGCTTTTCCGTCGTGAGGCAAAAAAACAAAAAGCTGCCCACTATCAAAATAATAACGACCCAGGACAAAGCCCTGTAAAACCTTACTGAAT
>JAFWAM010000064.1 GCA_017507595.1 Clostridia bacterium | reverse complement strand
GCAGGTAAGATCAACTCCACCAACGAATTCGTCGTTGCAACCTTAGGCCTCAGCTTAAACGACGCCCTCGCAATCTACGACGGCAGAGCTAACGTTGTAAACGCAGCCCTCAAGGTACTCGGCGAAACTTATAAAGAAGTTCAGATCGAAAGCCTGATCACTCCTGTTGCAAACCGTATGGCAGGCAACGTTGTTGGCAAGATCCTTTCATGCGACGGCTTCGATAAGATCGGTGCAGCTTACATCGGCGAAGCATTTACCGACATGTTAGACAACGGCCTCGTTGCAGGCGCTAAGAAGTATATCAAGAATAACTTCTTCGGCATCTCTCTCGGCGACTTTGCAAGCGCATTCTTAAGCGCAGATAAGATGGCTAACCCCTTCATCAGCGCAACCTTAAGCTTAACGCCCAACACCGTCCTTGACATCGTCCGTGCAAGCGGCATCAAGGGCAAGGCAAAAGCCTTCATGGCAATCTACGACGCAACGACCTTCGGCGACGTAATCGATCTCGTACCGGTTACCCTCCCCGACATGAGAATTGTTGATATCATTTGCGACCTCAACGTCAACGACACCGCTTGCGTACTCATTGACAACGGCGTTAAGGCACTTATCAAGCACGTTATCGGCGAAACCGTATTCGGCGACTACGTTGGCGAAGTTCTCAACGCACAGTCATTTATCAGCGTTCACGTCGTTTACGACGAGGAAGCCGGTCAGTACACGGTAGTTGCAGCAGCTCTTACCGACGTATTTGAAAGATTCCTCAACTTCAAGGTCAACGACTTCAGAACGGGTATCAAGTCAAACGTATTGACCATCATTGGCGACTCCACCGTAGGCGAATACCTCACAATGGTTAAGCCCGGTTGGGACGGCAACCAGACCCTTGCAACCCTCGGCACTATAAAGGTAGCTGACCTTATCAAGGTTGCAACCGGCACGATGGGCGTTATGGAACTCATCGGTGACTTCCAGCTCAAGCAGCTTATCGGCGGCTACATCCCCGGCGGTATGGAAGGCAAGCTTGCAAGCGGCGTTCTTATGAAGGCTGCCCTCGACATGCCTATCAGCAACTTCTCCGGCATGAGCAAGGCTAAGATATTCGACCTCTTCGGCGAATACACCCTCGGTGACGCATTAAGCTCCGTCGTAACCTTAAGCAAGGACGGCGCAGGCAAGTGGACCAAGGACGGCAAGCTTGGCACGATCATCTCCAAGGTTGCAAACTTCAAGATCAATACCTTCTCTGCAGGCATCATGGAAGGCGCAAACCAGATAATGGCAGTTATCTACGTTGGCGACGCTATTGGCTGCAAGGAAATTGACGGCAAGTGGTACACAGAAGAAACCGTATCTTACGGCGGCAACACCGTTGAAGGCGCTTACGTACCTGTAATCGGTATCAACAAGCTCCTCGCTTCTAAGAACGTAAAAGACCTCTTAGAAGGCGGCTTAGACTTCAACAGCTTACTCGGCGACCTCTACCTTGGTGAGCTTTTAGGCTTCACCGTAGAAGCAGGCGTCTGGTATGAATACGCTAAGGACGGCGCAGGCAACTACATCGTGGTTGAAAACGGCGACCTTACAGACAACGTATACGCTTACGCTTTAGGCAACGCTTGCGCTAAGCTTGAAGCTACACTCTCCGGTATCAAGGTCGTTGACCTCATCAGCGGCGACGGCGTTGGCACCATTATGGACACTCTCCAGTCCTTAGAGATCGGTTACGTTTTAGGTTACACCTACGACGGCGCTAAGTGGATGAAGAACGGTTCAGAGGTTGAAGGCCTCCTTGCAAAACTTGCAGGCAACACCATCGGCGATCTGACCAATGACTTCAACGCCATTATCGGCGACTGGAAGATCGGTGAGGTCTTAGGTTACACCGAAACCGCAGGCGTTTGGTACAAGAACGGCTCACCCGTTACCGGCATTACCGCAAAACTTGCAGCTTACACCGTAAACGATTTGACCGGCGGCTTCGATACCATCATCAACGGCTGGCAGATCGGTGAAGTCTTAGGCTACACCTACGACGACGACGCAGAAAAGTGGTACAACGGCAATACCGAGGTTAAGGGCGTTGCAGCTAAGCTTGCAGGCTACACCGTAGGTCAGCTCACAGGCGGCTTCGATACCATCATCTCCACCTGGAAGATCGGTGAAGTCTTAGGTTACACCTACACCGCAGGCACTTGGTACAACAACGCCACACCTGTAAACGGCGTTGCAGCTAAGCTTGCAGGTTACACCGTAGGCGAATTAACCGGCGGCTTCGATACCATCATCGGCGGCTGGAAGATCGGTGAAGTCTTAGGCTACACCTACGACGGCGTTAAGTGGATGAACGGCTTAACACCTGTTACCGGCATCACGGCAAAACTTGCTGACTACACCGTAGATCAGTTGACAAACGGCTTCGATACCATCATCGACGGCTGGAAGATCGGCGAGATCATGGGCTACACCTATGACGGTGAAAAGTGGATGAACGGCTTAACACCTGTTACCGGCGTCCTCGCTAAGCTCTCAGGCTACACCGTAGGTCAGCTTTCAGACTTCAACACCATCATCAACAACTGGACCCTCACTGACGTCCTCGGTGACGTAAGCAGCAACAAGCTCCTCTCACTCATCGCAAACGAGCCTATCGGCAATATCGCAACCGCAATCAACGGTTTAAGCTTCGGCCAGATCATGGGCTACGCTAAGAACGGCTCAGGCAATTGGGTTAAGGACGCTAACGGCAACGGCGTTGCAGATGCAGGCGAAACCGCTCCCGCTGACGAGCTTACCGCAATCCTTTGCGAGTACTCTGTTGCAGACATCTCAGCACCGGGCTTCACAACAGATCTTATTGAGGACATCAAGACAGGCGTAACCGTTGGCACAATCTTCGGCGACACCTCAACAAGCCCCGATCCGTTAATTAAGTTAATGGATTCCGACTGGACCATTGCAGAGCTCCCCACTGAACTTGTTAATAAGTTCAAGAACGGCGTAACTGTTGGTCAGATGGTTGAACTTGGTGTATTCGGTGACTTCTTCGAAGGTCCTCAAGGTGTTACAAACAGAGCAGCCCTTGACACACTCATCCCATCCTGGACTACAATGCAGATGGATGACTTCTTCACCGCATTGTTAGCAGCTGCATTGATGTAATAAGGCAAGGCTGAAAAACCCGGTCAAATCATTTGACAAAACAAAATCATTTTGATAGAATATCTTGGCTTAAGGGGTGATCCTCTTAAGCCGGGGTATCTTCAAGGGCCCTTAAAAGCCCTTATACCGCAGGATAACCCTGCTTTTGGACAAATACAAATATTTGTCTACACCTTGCGCTGAAGGGATTTCAGCGCCGAATAAGACCAGGAGGTAAAATATTATGACGAAGTACGAAATGCTTTACATCTTGAATGCAGAGCTTAACGACGAAGCAAAGGAAGCTATCATCGCTAAATTTGAACAGCTCGTTAAGGACAACGGCGGCGAAGTTGAAGGTATCGACAAATGGGGCAACAAAAAGCTCGCATATGCCATCAACTACAAGACGGAAGGCTATTACGTTTTGATGAACTTCACATCAGATCCTTCTTTCGTTAAGGAACTTGACCGTGTTGCAGGCATCAATGAAAACGTATTGAGAAGGCTTATCACTAAACGCAACGCGTAAACATTTTTTTAGGAGAAATTTATGAACAAGGTATATCTGATTGGTAATTTAACGCGTGATCCGGAACTTGCGGAGACCTCGAGCGGTATCAAGGTTTGTCGTTTTGCCATTGCCGTAAACAGAACTTACGCACAAAGCGACGGCACTCGCGAAACAGACTTTTTCAACATCACTGTCTGGCGGACACATGCCGAAAATTGCGGCAGATTCCTCAAAAAAGGCAGCAAAGTTGCAATAGTAGGAAGCTTACAAAATCGTTCCTATGAGGACAAGGAAGGCGTTAAACGTAACGTCACCGACATTGTTGCAAGCGAAGTTGAATTTTTAGCGTCCAGGTCATCCTCCGACGGTGACCAGGCCGAGGGCGAAAGGGCACAGACCCGTCAAAGACCCAGGCTTGAGCCCGTCAGCGACGACGACTTACCGTTCTAAAAAAATCAACAATTCACCGCAAAGAAAGGTTGCCAAAAAGGGCAACACCTTTGCTATGTCAATTAACGATTATAAGGAGTAATTATTATGGAAGAAAGAGCCAAAAAACCCATGAGAAGACCAAACAGAAAAAAAGTTTGCATCTTCTGTGTAGAAAAGGCTGAATATATCGACTATAAGGACGTTGCTAAGCTCAGAAAGTTCGTTACCGAAAAGGGTAAGATCTTACCCAGACGTATGACGGGCGTTTGCGCAAAGCATCAGCGCGCTTTAGCCGAAGCTGTTAAAAAAGCAAGAATAGCAGCCCTTCTCCCATTCAAGGGTGAATAATTTAAAATTTCCCGTCGGACAAGCCAAAAAAAGGCTTTTCGGCACACAATAACAAAAGACCGTTATTTTAAGTAAATAACGGTCTTTTTTTGTCTGTTGCGCCTCAAAAATATATTGACAATTTTTTTAAAATCATCTAAAAATGGCAGTGAGTCTTGAAATCACCTTTTTTGAAAGTGCAAAATACGGTCAACGCTTGAAAAATTTATTTGCTTTAAAGGGGGTGCATTAACAAAAAAGCAGATCAAAGACAACCTTTATGGGTTAAAAAATAAAACTTAATAACAGTACCCTTTAAAACCCCTTTTTATCCAAAAAGTCCGCCTATAAGCCGTTTAACAGCGTTTTTTCGGATAAACGTAATAAAAAGCGACCTGTAAAAAGGTCGCTTTTTTATGTTTTTGTTTTGCCCGTATTGCTTTTCTTTGTTGTCCCCGTTGACAACAGTTACCGGCTATGTTAAAATAAAATGGTACGATGCATGGGGTGGACCAGGACGAACCAATAGATTTGAAGGAGATCATTGGAGTTACTTAGAATTAATTTGGTGGATGTTTGGAGGAATGTAAATGAAATTTAAACATAATTATGGAAGCAAACTACTAAATAATGCCTATGAAAAATATTTTAAAGGTGAATATATAACCTATGAAGAATTTGTAATCATGCTTTCTACGAATGATGAATTATATTTTATGTACGATGAAAAAGAGTATCAAATCGAACATACTGATAATGGTATTGTCAATATGTGCGTTTCTCGATATGAAAATAACAAAGTCATTTTAGAGAGAAGTGAAAAGTTCAATTCTATCATTGAATTATTAGACAACTTTAAAATAGAAGGTAGAAGTATTCACGAAATATGGAAAAATATTTATTTTACAAAATCAAAATAAGAAAATTTAATTAACACAAATTTGCAGGGGTGTGGTCATCTTAACGGTGGCCACACTTTTTTTAAAAGTGCGCGTATAAGCCGTTTAACAGCGTTTTTTCGGGTAAGCACAACAAAAAAAGCGACCTTTTTCAAAGCCGCTTTTTTATGTTTTTGTTTTGCCTGTATTGCTTTTCTTTGTTGTCCCCGTTGACAATCGCCCTTCGTAGTGGTATAATTTTACCGTCAAAAGGGCAAAGGCCGCAGACGGATTTTTCTTTAAGGAAAGGTAGCGTTATGGAAATTAAATTTTACAAGGCACAAGACTTATATCTTTTACGGCGGGACGTTTTGCGCCCCGGTCACGAGGAGTTCACCGACGTGATCTTTAAAGAGGACGACGATCCCACCTGCTTTCACTTAGGCGTTGAATCCTGCGGGCGGGTCGTAGGGTGCATTACCGCCTTCAAAAGCATAAACCCGGATATTGACAAAGCCAATCAGTACCGCCTGCGCGCGCTGAGCGTTGACCCTGCCTTTCGCCGTCAGGGCTTGGCCACCGGGCTTTTTACGCGTGCCCTTGAGGAGTGCAAGGCCCGCGGGGCCGAGGCCGTCTGGTTTACCGCACGGGTCCACCTTATTGACTTTTACCGTTCCTTTGGGTGCAAGGAGTACGGAGAGGAATTCCCCATACCCAACTCCTGCATGCACGTAAAAATGTATAAGATATTTTAAAGCAAGGTTGTATTTTGCCCCTTCGCCGTCATAAGCGAAGGGGTGTTTTTATGACAAATCGGGGTGTCGGGGTAAAAGGTCGTCCAAAAAAAGCCGTCAAAAACCTCAAAAAGCCCTACATAGCACAAAAATGTGGATAACGTGTTCATGTTTTATGGACAAAACACCAAAAACTGTCCATTTTTATATGAAGATTTTTTTCACATAATTTTACCGCATAAAACACAATAAAAGACAAGCACTTCATGCTATAATAATCGTGCACGAAGGTTCTTGGGGGAAGGTTTTTGTGGTTAATGTAAGAAGGGGTAAATATTTTAATAGGATAAACAGACTTGCAAGCCTGGCAACGTTTTTGACGACTGTCATGCTTGCTGTTTTATGCTTTTCATCATTTGTTTCGGCAAGTGAAAGCGGCAAGCACACCAATTGGGTGGTAGGCTTTGTCAAGTCACTTATCGGCCAGGATCAGGGGGTGGAAATTACCTCCATCAGCCTTTCAAGGTCCAACCTTAACAACCATAAATATAATTATATCGGTGACACCTGTCAGCTTACGGTAAAGCACAGCCCAAGCAGTGCGGAGGCAGGCACCTATACCTTTTCCTCCGACAAGCCGGAGGTCGCCACCGTCGACCAAAACGGCCTTGTGACCTTTGTCGGCAAGGGAACGGCTAAAATCACAGCCGTCCTTAAAAGTGATAATTCCATCAAAAAGACCTTAAGTCTTTCATCATACGGGGTGCTTCCCACCGACGACACGGTGGTATCCTTAAAGGTTGCCGACTTCAAGGTAGGGCAAACCAGCGACATTTTGCTTAACGGTGGCGAAACTTCTTCTTCTGCCGCAAAATACGAGGTAAGCGACCCGTCCGTTTTATATCTTTCCGGCAACAAGGTCTGGGCGGAGCGTGCCGGCAAATGCTTTATTAAAGCCATCTTCGAGGACGGTAGCGAGGCCGCCAAAGAGGTAACCGTCGCCACCAACGCAAAGCTTGTGGTACCGACCGATTACAACGTGGTTGAGGATCTTACCTTTGCCTCGGGGGAAAAGTTAAGCTATAAAAAGCTTCTCCTGTCCACCGTACCGTCCAACGCCAACAAGCTGGTTATCATTACGTCGGCAAATGAGGGCGTTGTTAAAATAAGCGGCGAAAATCTCGTTTTCGGCGACGCAGGCAGGGCAGACGTAACCTTTACTTCCGCCGTCAATCCGTCACTGAAAAAGACCTTTACCGTCACCGTTGAAAAGACGGTTCCCACCGCGCTTACCATTGATATGGCAAGCTCTGTCGTCGTCAACAGCAAGGTTGCGTTAAAGGCAAGTCACGACCCCGTTGCGTATTCCGACGACGTGGAGTGGACCGTTGTTAAAGGCAGCGCCATCATTACCGACGACGGCAAGCTTATGACCTACTTTTTCGGCGACGTTACCATCGGCGCAAGAAGCAAGCTTAACCCCACCCTTTACGTGGAAAAAACAATAAAGGTCAAGCTGTACTCAAGCTTTTATATGTTCGTCCGCAAGATCCTGGGGCATTTTTCCCTGTTTGCGGTCCTCGGCTTTGGTATTTTTGCAACGTCGATCTTACTGTCAAAGCCCCACAGGTTTGGCGTACTCCTTTGTCCCGGGTTGGGATTTTTGTGCGCGGCCTTTTGCGAACTGTGTCAGTCTTTCGTCCCCGGCAGGTACTTTGCCATCTCCGACATTTTCGTTAACTTCTCCGGCACGGTCATGGGTATGATAATATGCGCCCTTTTATCCGCGGCGATCGCCCTTATCTGGCGCCTCGTCAACAAAAAAAGCTTTAAGGAGCTCCTTTCCGCCTTTAAAGACGTTTCCATCTACACCGTATTTTTCAAGCGTAAGGAGGATCCTTCTTCCTCCCTCGGTGAGGCCACAAGCACTACCCCCGCCGCAAAATAGGGGATAAAACGATATATAGCAAGCTTAAGGACGTCCATCCTTTCGCTTGCTTTTTTTGTTTGCTTCAGCTTTTTTTTAACTAAAGGCCATATCTTATTATTATGCTTTGACAACGGGCGGCTTTAGTGATAAAATATTAGTATATTTTTACAATTCGCTTCGGCGACGAGAGGAATTTATGTTTGGTGACGTATTGGAAAACACTTTGTTTCAGTCTTTGGTCTTTATTGGTGCGGTATTTATCGTCGGTTTTATCATTTCCCAGATAAATAAGCTTTTCTATCGCAGTATCGGCGGCGGCATGGGTATGGTTTACGCCACCGGCGTTATCGGCACACCCATTCACGAGCTGAGCCACGCCCTTATGTGCATTATCTTCCGCCACAGGATCCTTGAGATCAAGCTTTTCCAGATCGACCCGGAAACAGGCGTTCTTGGCTACGTCAATCACTCGTATAACCCAAAAAGCATTTATCAGCGCACGGGCAACTTTTTTATCGGCACGGCCCCGATTCTCTTCGGCACCCTGTTTTTACTTTTGATGCTCAGACTCCTTACCCCCCTAAGCTTTGCCTTCGTCTCTCAGGAGATAGGCGCTCTTTCTGCCATGATGGAAATGGGTGAGGGGTTTAACTTCGGCGGTGTATTTGCCATTTTTGGCAAGCTTTTACAGGGCGTTTTCACCGTTGACTTTTCCTTCAGGACAATTATCTTTATTTTAATATGCTTCTGCATCGCCCTTCATATGAACTTAAGCGGCGCAGACATCAAGGGCAGCCTTACGGGCGTACCTATGGTTATCCTCGTCCTGTTTTTGATGAACTTTATCGTAAGGCTTTTCGGCGAGGGCGGCTATATAAACTTCCTTTCCGGCATGAATTTCGTCATGTGCTACTACGCCTCATTCCTGCTGTTAAGCCTTGTATTTTCTTGCCTTATCCTTGCCCTTGGGCTTTTGATCAAGGTTTTAAAGGGTGTTTTCGGCAGAAGATGATCTCGGCATAAAAAATAAAAAAGTGGGCCTATAAGACCGTTATCGCCACTTTTTTATGCTTATCCAATAAAAAATACTAAAACGAGAAGAAGCAAAATGAAAAAAACTCTTGATTTTATCTGTAAGACCTCATCAGGTATGGCAAGTGGGCTTTTCGCAACCCTTATCGTTGGCACCATCATAAAGCAGGTCTGCCAGCTTTTATCCTTTGACGTGGGCGTATCCGTTGCCACGGCCCTTATGGGGCTCATGGGCGCCGGTATCGGTATCGGCGTTGGCTACGCGGTAAAGCCCTCCTCGTCCATACTCCACCTGGTTTCAGCGGGTGCGGTGGGCGCCATCGTGTCATGTATCGACCTTTTGGGGGTAACGTCTCCCGTGCCCACCTTTACGGTTGGCGGTGGCAGTAAAAACCCTTTGCTCATTTATCTTGCCGTGGTCTTTACGTGCATTTTGGTCAACAGGATCCTTACAAAAAAGACCCCTGTGGATATTTTACTTGTGCCCATACTTTACGCAGTTATCGGCACAGTCCTTGGGTTCGTCTTTATTTATCCAAGCTATTATCTTATTTTTGCAATTCAACGGGTTATTGAGGTTTCAATGCCCATTGTGCCCGTCTTTATGTCCATGATAATATCCGTCGTTATGGGTGCGGTCCTTACCATGCCCATATCAAGCGTGGCGGTATGCGTGGCCATCTCCATCGGCTCAACGCCCCTTGCGGCAGGTGCCGCCCTTATCGGTTGTACCGCCCAGATGATAGGCTTTGCCGTTCAATCCTTCAGGGCTAAAAACGGGGTAGGCAAAACCCTTTCGGTTGCCGTAGGCACGTCCATGCTTTATTGGCCCAATATTTTAAAAAAGCCGTCTATATGGCTGCCAACGCTCATTTCTTCCCTTATTTTAGGTCCCGTCGGAGTATGCCTTTTGGGTACTGCCTCCACAAGCGCGGGGGCGGGGATGGGCTCCTGCGGGCTGGTGGGGCAGATCTCCTGCCTTGAAGCAATGGGGTATGCTAACCCTCTTACCTATATTTCTGTATTTGGGGTTCAGATAGTTGGCTCAATTGTCCTTACCGTCCTCTTTGATTGGATATTCAAGGACAAATTAAAGATGTATTCCGACGCCGATCTCAAGCTTGACTGATCGGTCAATTCTTTTACAAAAAAACAAAAAAAGTGGGGCTATAAGGCGATTATCCCCACTTTTTTTGATAACGGATCCTTTTTTTGGCATAAAAAAGAGAGTGCTTCCCAAAGGCTAAGGGGGCGCTCTCCTTTTGGTCTACCTGACTG
>JAFWAM010000063.1 GCA_017507595.1 Clostridia bacterium | reverse complement strand
GGTGTGGATATGAAGAAGAAAGGCTTTAAGGCCTGGATCGTAAAACGCCTTGCCCTTAACCCCTTTGTAAAGCCTGACTTTGTTCACTACGACCACGAAAACCTACCCGTAAAAAGGGGCGTTACAAACAATCTGCCGTTAATATGCTATACCGTAAGAAGTGAAGAAGACCGCAAAAAGGTCTTAAAGCACGCAAAAAACTTTGTTTTTGAGCACATAAATCCATAAAAAAGGTAGATAATCGACCTATAGGCCGATTTATTGACAAAAGGCACGCTCTTTTGCTCGCCTTTTTACAAAGAAAGCCCTGTTATAAGCGCACAAAATAAAACCGCCGCTTAAAAGCTAAAGCGGCGGTGTTTTTTATTGTTTTTTGCCTTTTTTGCGTCACAAAATACGGGTTACGTATTCAAAAAAATGTGACAAGGGCCAAATAGGCTTAGTACATTTCAATAATTTCCTCACGGCGGGCACCGACGGAAACGTATTTGATGGGCTTACCCATTTTTTCCTCAATATACTTGATATACTTTAATGCGTTTTCGGGAAGATCAGATACCTTTCTGCAGGCGGAAACGTCAGTCATCCAGCCGTCAAAGTATTGATAAACGGGCTTTGCCCTGTTAAGATCGTCACCGAAGGGGAATCTTTCGGTAAGCTGCCCGTCAACCTCGTAAGCGACGCAAACGGGGATCTTGTCGTAGCAGGACAAAACGTCAAGCTTGGTGAGGGCGATTTCATCTGCGCCCTGAATTTTTGCGCCGTATCTTGATGCTACCACGTCAAAGCCGCCAACGCGCCTGGGCCTGCCCGTTGCCGCGCCGTATTCGCCGCCGGCCTCCCTTAATTTTACTGCCTCGTCACCGAAAAGCTCACAGGTGAAGGGGCCTTCGCCAACGCAGCTTGAATAAGCCTTCATAATGCCGATAACCTTGTCAACCTTGTACTGGGGTATGCCCGCGCCGATGGTTGCGTAAGCGGCAATGGTTGACGAGGATGACGTATAAGGTATAATGCCGAAGTCAATATCGCGAAGGCTGCCAAGCTGGGCCTCGAACATTACGTCCTTGCCCGCCTTGATGGCGCCGTCAAGGTATTCTTCAATGTCAACCACGTAATCCTTAAAGGGCATTGCATAGTCGTTTATCCACTTTAAAAGCTCCTCGGCAACGAGGGGTGGATTTTGATACCCCCTTTCAACGGTAAGGTTTTTCCACTCAACGATATCCTTAAGCTTTCCTAAAAGAAGCTCCGGCTTTTTAAGATCACCAAAGCGAAGGGTCTTCTTCATATATTTGTCCGCATAGCAGGGCGCAATGCCGCGACGGGTGGAGCCAAATTTTTTGTCCCTTAACCTGTCTTCCTCAAGACAGTCCAAAAGCTTGTGGTATGGCATGCAAATGGTTGCTCTGTCGCTTATTTTAAGCCTTTCCGGAGTGACGGTGATGCCGCCCTGACGAAGGCGGGCTACCTCGCCGAAAAGATGCTCGCAATCAACGACCATGCCCGGGCCGAAAACGTTTACCGTGGTGTCGCGCAAAATGCCCGAGGGCAAAAGGTTAAGGATAAACTTACCCTTTTCGTTTACCACCGTGTGGCCTGCGTTGTTGCCGCCCTGATAGCGGCATACCACGTCATAGCTTTCCGACAAAAGGTCAACCATCCTACCCTTGCCTTCGTCGCCCCAGTTTGTACCTACGATTGCTGTCAACATATGATTTTCTCCTTAAAAAGTGGGCCTATAAGCCGTTTAACTTGTTTTTTATCTATACATTAACGGTGAAGTCCTCTTGCCCGTCACCTGCGCCCTCTATTGCGGGGGCAAGGATGTTTTGACAAAAGTCCTCCGTCTGTTTGGGGGCAAGCCCCACGAAATTATCAACGTTTACTATGTCGTCAAGCTCCTTTTTGGTAAGGTTAAAGGCGCTGTCAGAAAGTATCCTTTCAAGAAGGTCGTTGGCCTTGCCGCAAAGCTTGATGCTTTTTGCGCTTTCAACGGAAAGCTCTCTTATCCTTTCGTGAAGGGCCTGTCTGTCGCCGCCCCTTTCCACGCAATACATAAGGATATTTTCCGTGGCCATGAAGGGAAGCTCCTCCTTAAGGTGCTTGTCTATAACGTAAGGATATACGGTCATGCCGCTTATTACGTTGCCGTAAAGATTCAAGATGCCGTCGATTGCCAAAAAGCTTTCGGGTATGGAAATGCGCCTGTTGGCAGAGTCGTCAAGGGTGCGCTCAAACCATTGGGTTGCGGCGGTGATGGCGGGGTTTTCCCCGTTGCAGATAACAAGCCTTGCCAAGGAGCATATCCTTTCGGAGCGCATAGGGTTCCTCTTATACGCCATGGCGGAGGAGCCGACCTGACCCTTTTCAAAGGGCTCGTCAACCTCTTTCAGGTGGGACAAAAGCCTTACGTCGTTGGCAAACTTGGAAGCGCTTTGGGCAATACCCGACAAAACTGATAAAATAAAGTAATCTATTTTTCTTGAATAGGTCTGGCCGGAAACCGCATAGGTCCCCTCAAAGCCCATGTCCTTTGCAATGTAGTCCTCAAGGGCCTCCACACGGTCGGTGGTCTTTAAAAGCTGCAAAAAGCTTGCGCAGGTGCCGGTCGTTCCCTTGCACCCCAAAAGCTTAAGGGATGATATAAGATTGTCAAGCCTTTCAAGGTCAAGCAAAAGATCCTGCGCCCAAAGGGTGGCCCTTTTGCCGACGGTGGTGGGCTGTGCCGCCTGGAAGTGTGTATAGGCAAGGGTTTTAAGGTCCTTATGCCTTAAAGCAAAGTCCTTAAGGGCGGAAAGTACGCCTATAAGTCGGTTTTTGACCTGTTTTAACCCTTCACGGTACATGATGATATCACCGTTATCCCCAACGAAGCAGCTTGTTGCGCCCAGGTGGATAATGGGCTTTGCCTTGGGGCAAACGTCGCCAAAGGCAAGGATGTGGGCCATGACGTCGTGACGGGTACTTGACTCGTACTCGGCAACCTTTTGGTAATCTATATTTTTAAGGTTTGCCTTCATTTCGTCGATCTGGTCCTGGGTGATATTAAGGCCAAGGCGCCTTTCTCCCTCGGCAAGACTAAGCCAAAGCCTGCGCCAAATATAATACCTGTTATCCGGCGAAAAGATCCTTTTCATCCTGTCGCCCGAATATCTTTCGCAAAGCGGATTCTGATAAAACTCCTTGGACATATTACACCCCACGTCTGATAAATCTTATAAATAAGATTTCCTTACCAAACAATAATAAATCTTTCGAAAAAAAAAGTCAAGCAATAAGGATAAGTAAAACCGTTATGGACGATTTTTGTGGTTTTTTATACCTAAAAAGTCAAGGCAAAGGGTTTTTTGTCCCCTTGCAAAGAAAAACTTGAAATGGATTTCAACTTTTTCAAGGACTAACACTTTACAATTTTTCTTATTTTTTGTATAATTAAAAAAAAATACAGAGAAGATTTAAAAATGATTACAAAAAAATTTGACGTTGGCGGGATGACCTGCTCTGCCTGTCAGGCGCGGGTTGAAAGGGCCGTTAAGGGGGTCGCCGCCGTAAAGGACGTTTCTGTAAGCCTTTTACTTGGCGAAATGTCCGTCACCCTTTCAACGGAAGACGACGTTTCTCTTGTTATAAAGGCCGTCAAAGACGCCGGTTACACCTGCAAATTAAGTGAAAAATCCAATAAAAGTGAGCCTATAAGCAGGTTATCGCCCGAAACCTCAGGCATGATAAAACGGCTTGTGCCAAGTGCCGCTATCCTGATATTGCTCATGTACGTATCCATGGGGCATATGATTGGGATGAAGCTTCCCTCCTTTTTGGCGGGGGCTGAAAACGCCTTTTTAAACGCCGCGGTTCAGGCCGCGCTTGCACTTTCCGTCATGGCGATAAACGGCAGGTTTTTTATAAACGGCTTTAAAAATCTTTTTAAGCTTTCGCCAAATATGGACTCTCTCGTGGCCATGGGCAGCGGGGCTTCCTTCATATACAGCGCCTACGTCGGGGCATTGATTTATCTTGCCCTTTTGGGCGGCGACAAGGACTTAGCGGCAAAGCTTTTGATGGACGTGTATTTTGACGGTGCGGCAATGATCGTTACCTTTATCACCCTCGGCAAAATGCTTGAAAGCCTGTCTAAGGGAAAGACCTCCAACGCCATCAAGTCACTTATGGCCCTTACGCCGAAAACGGCAAATATTCTCGTTGACGGAAAAGAGATCACCGTGGCCGTTGAAGACATCAAGGTCGGCGACCTTATGGT
>JAFWAM010000062.1 GCA_017507595.1 Clostridia bacterium | reverse complement strand
TTTCGGCTTTTATAGGTCGGCGGACAAAAGCTCCACGTAGGCAAGGATAAAGGGCGCAACGCCTTTAGCGTCGGTTGAAACGATAGGCTCTGAAACGTAATATTCAAAGCTACCATCGCGACGCAGGTTGCTTTCCGGACCGAGTCCTGCCACAAGGCAAATGCCGTTAAGCTCTATAACGCCGTTATTTTCCTTGAAGTACTTGTTCACAATGCCGTCAAATATCTTTTTGCCGACGGCAAGATAACTTTTGTCAAGGACGCCGCTGTTGGCGCCCTTTAAAATGGCGTACGCAATGAGGGCTGAGCCGCTTGTTTCAAGGTAGTTACCCGGGCGGTCTGCCATGTTGATAACCTGATAGAACATACCGCTGTCTTGGTCCATAAAGTTAAGGACGCTGTCAACGGCGTTTTTTAAGTAGGCGGAAAATTCCGTCTTGACCGCGCCGTCCTCCATATAGCTTGTAACGTCGGAAAGGGCCGCAAGGTACCAGCCCGTTGCCCTCAGCCAGAAGTTTTTAGACAAACCCCTTTCGTCACACCAGAACATTTTTTTGGAGCTGTCGTAGCCGTGGTAGTAAAGCCCTGTTGAGCTGTCCTTCATGACGCGCTCTACCGTGCGGAACTGATTGATGACGTCAGAGTAGTCGCCTTTGCCGAAATTTGCCTGAAATCTGTAACTGAACACCTGGGCCATAAAAAGGCCGTCAAGCCACACCTGGTTGGGGTAGATCTTCTTGTGCCAGAAGTTGCCTTCCTTGGTGCGGGGCTGGTCAATAAGCTGATTAAACAGCTTATAGGCGGCTTTTTTGTACTTTTCGTCACCGGTTTTTTCGTACAGATCGAAAAACACGCGGCCTTCGTTTACGTTGTCAAGGTTGTATTCTTCCTTATCGTAATACAGTATATCGCCGTCGTCGGTCAGGAAAAAATCAATATAATTTTTTACGAAATCAAAATATTTTTCCTCGCACGTCTTTTTGTAAAGATTTATAAGCGAGATCATCATACAGCCGTCGATATAGTTAAAGGACGGCTTCTTTTTTTGACGGATAAATTCTATGTTCCAGACAGGATTTTGAGGAGAGCCTTCAGTTATCAGTCTGTCCATATACTGGTTTATGCCTTTATAATCCATAATCACACCCCTTGAACCTCACTGACGTTGTCAAGGACAAATTTTTCGCCGTGGCAGCCGTCAATATCTACGTTTTTAACCGAAACGCTGTCCACGTTTCTGAAAATAAAGCCTGCGTTTAAGGTGACCTCGGCATCGGTCATCATAAGGGACGGGCCTGCCGTTGCCTTTTTGTCGTAGGTGACCTTTACGTTTTCCAAGGTAACGCTTTTAACGTGCCTTTCGGGAAGACCGTAAAAATACCCTGCGCACCACCAGGAGTCAAGACACTTTATGTCCTTGAAGACGAAGCTGCCGATATAAGGGGTCCTTTCGTCAACGGGGAGGCTTTCCTTTGACCAGACGTACTCGGTTTTTCCGTCCGGATCGCAGAAGTAAAACATATTGATAACGAAGGGTGCTTTGACGCCCTGCATTAAGATGTTTTTGAACAAAAGTCCGTCTATAACACCGTTTTTGCCCCTTCCGCGACGGGTTTTTATCCTGAGGCCCCTGTCCGTACCGACAAAGAGGCACTTTTCAACCGTAAGGTTTTTAACGCCGCCGGACATCTCGCTGCCTAAGACGACGCCGCCGTGGGCAAACTGCATTTTACAGTTTCTTACGGTGTGATTGATGGCGGGCACGTTGTACTTTGCCCCCATATAATACTTGCCCGATTTGATGGCGATGGCATCGTCGCCGACAGAGAATTCCATACCGACGACGGTTACGCCGTCGCAGGACTCGGGATCAAGGCCGTCTGTGTTGGGTGAGTCGCTTGGGGCCATGACCTTTGTATTGAAAAAGTTGATATTTTTTGAAAAATAAGGATGGAATGACCAGCTTGCAGAATTTTTGCCCGTTATGCCGTGTAGGTTGATATTCTCAGCAAAGTGGGTAAAAAAGAGCCTTGGTCTGGCGTATTCCCTTTCCTTAGGTCTTATCCACCAGCCGCCGCTAGGGGCGTTGCCGTCAATGATGCCCTCACCGACGATGTGGACGTTTTTAGAGGAATACAAAGCAACGAAGGGCTGATGACATTTGGCAGGGGTACCCTCCCAGCTGGCAAAATGGACGTCGTTGCCGTTAAGATCCTCAAGCTCACCGGGGATAACGGGATAGTCGGCCTGGTTGGCGCTTGCCAAAAGAACGGCTCCCTTTTTAAGCTCCACGGTGATATTGCTTTTGATTTTTATCGGGCGGAGGTAATAAATGCCCTTTTCAAAGACCACCCTGCCGTTTTCGGGACAAAGGTCAAGGGCGTTTTGCACGTTAAAGGTGTCGTCGGTCTTGCCGTCACCTACAGCGCCAAAGGACTTTACCGTAATTGCAAAGCTTTCCTTAAGGGTCCTGAAAATAACGGTATCGCCGCCCAGTGACGTGGAAACTTTATATTCTGTATCGGGCGCAAGGTTGAAAAGGGAAAAAACGTTTTCACGCTTGTCCTCGTCAGACCACATTCCGTTAACGCATATCCTGTAGGGCGCGTCACAATAGTATGGGCTGTCGTTTTCAAGCTCAAAGCAGGCCGACACCGACGAGCGGTATATAAGGTTGAACTTCATATAACTCCTCCGATAAACTAATATGCAATTTGCCCGAAGCTAAGGGGCAAATTGGTTGATAACCGCCAAAAAACTGCGTTAATCGACTTATAGACCGACTTTCATCCTTTGGCGGCATTGATGATCTTATTTTTTGAAATAGTTGACAGCGTTGTTGTAGCAGACGTCACAAACTATCTGTCCGACGAATTCCACGTCGCAAGGATACTCGCCGTTTTCAATCAAGGCGCCAAGCTTGTTGCATAAGATCCTTCTGAAATATTCGTGACGGGGGTAGCTCATGATGCTTCTGGAGTCAGTAAGCATCCCCACAAACTTTGATAAAAGGGCAACCTGGGATAAGGATTCCATCTGCCTTTCCATGCCGTCCTTCTGGTCGTTGAACCACCAGCCGCTGCCGAACTGGATCTTTCCCTGAATGCCTTCGTGCTGGAAGCAGTTGATAATGGTGGCAAGGACCTCGTTATCGCGGGGGTTAAGACAGTAAAGGATGGTTCTTGGGAGCTCATCAGTTTCGTCAAGGTTGCCTAAAATTGCGGAAAGCTTTTGAGCAAAGGGCTGGTCGTTGATGGAGTCAAAGCCCGTGTCTGCACCAAGATTTTTAAGGGCGCGGAGACTGTTGTTCCTTAAAGCGCCGATATGATACTGCTGAGCCCAGCCGTGCTTATAGTAAAGCCGGCCAAGGTATAAAAGCACGTAGCCTTTGTACTTACCTATTTCCTTATCGGAAAGCTTTTCACCCTTTAATCCCTTTTGGAAAATGGCTTCAACCTCACAACGGGTAGCGGCCTCGTACATAACAACGTCAAGGGCGTGGTCGGAAACAACGCAGCCGTGGCTGTCGAAAAAGTCCACCCTGTCAGATAAAGCCCTTTCAAAGGCGGAAAGGCTGTCAACACTGTATCCAACTGCCTTTTCAAGATCCTTTATCCAAGGGATAAAGAAATAATCAAGCTCAATATTGATGCCCTTGTCCGGCCTGAAGGTTGGTAAAACCTCAAACTCCATAGTGGGGTCAGCGGCCATCATTGCGTGATACTGTAAGCTGTCAACGGGGTCGTCGGTGGTGCAGACGGTTTTGACGTTACACTTTTTAAAGAACTTTCTTGCCGACATGGTTTCAAGCTGACGGTTGGCCTCCGCATAAATTTTAGCGGCCGTCTTTGGGGACAAAACGTCTTCAATACCGAAGTATCTTCTCAGCTCCAGATGGGTCCAATGATAAAGGGGGTTGCCGATGGCGTAAGGGATGACCTCGGCATATTTTGCGAACTTTTCCTCGTCGGACTTGTCTCCCGTGATATAGTCCTCGCCAACGCCGAACTGACGCATTGACCTCCATTTATAGTGGTCGCCAAAGTGACCGTCAACAAGCCATATCTCGGTCAGACTGCGGTACTTTCTGTCCTCGGCGATATCCTTTGCAGGAATATGACAATGGAAGTCGAAAATGGGCATATTTTCGGCATAGTCGTGATAAAGCCTTTTGGCAGTTTCGCTTTCAAGTAAAAAATCTTTTCCTAAAAAATCCTTCATAATAGCACCAATATTTTAATAGATTTTCCACAAAAAGTGGCGATAACGGGCTTATAGCCCATCTTTTTTTATTTTTTGCGATTAATAAAGATCGGTCATCTTGATGTGATCCATATCGTCGAATTCCTGGTTTTCACCGCACATACCCCAGATAAAGGTGTAATGCTTCGTGCCGATGCCGGAGTGGATCGACCAGCTTGGAGAGATGACGAGCTGCTCGTTTCTCATAACGATATGGCGGGTCTGGTCTGCCGTGCCCATAAGGTGGAATACGACGTCGTTGGGACCTAAGTCAAAGTACATATAGACTTCCATCCTTCTTTTCGTGGGTGTGGCAAGGCATGGTGTTCCAGCCGCTGCCCTCACAAAGCTCCGTCATGCCCATTGCAAGCTGACAGGACTGGCATACTGCAGGATGAACGAACTGATTGATAACGCGCTTGTTCATATTGGCCTCGTCGCCAAGGTGAACCTTTCTTGCCTTTTCCTTATTGATAAGGACGGTGGGATAGGTCTTGTGAGCGGGGGCGGAGTTGATGTAATATTTAGCGGGGTTTGATTTATCGTTGGACTCGAAAACGATTTCCTTGGTGCCCATACCGACGTACATACCCTCCTTGTGGGCAACGGGATATTTGACGCCGTCAAGGGTGACCGTGCCGTCGCCGCCAACGTTGATAAAGCCGAGCTCACGTCTTTCAAGGAAGTATGCGGTAGCAAGCTCCTTAGTGGTACCAAGGGTCAAGGGGCCTTCAACGGGCATTGCGCCGCCGGCAATGATCCTGTCCTGATGAGAATAAACAAGCTCTATCTCGTCGGGAATAAAGATAACTTCCTTTAAATATTTTTCACGAAGCTCCTCGGTGTCGTAGTACTTGGAGTCATCCGGATGGTTTGCGTATCTGATATCAAATTTCATAATATTTACCTCTTTATTGTTTACTTAAATTACCAAAGCTCGGTAATTATTTTCGTTGCCTTGGGGATGTTGTCGCCGGTGGTTCCCTCAAGAACAAGTACGGCATCCTTGTCGTAAGCCTTGATTTCCCTTAGCAGGTAAGAATAATCAAGATTACCCTCCCCTATGGGACATTGGGTGACCTTGCCGCCGTCAAAGGTGCAATCCTTCATATGGAAGCAATGTATCCTTCCCTCGAAAAGCTTAAGGCCACGCTGTAAAATATTTTTATAGTCGGCGTAATTGTCGCCGTCCAAATAATTATATAGGTCAAAGACCACCTTTATACTGTCGTCACCGATGGCGGCGAGGGCTTCATTTAGCCTTTCGGGAGAGTAGCAAACGTGACCTGCCGCGCCTTCCATAGCCATACCTGCGCCGTATTTTTTGGCGTTTGAGGCCAACCTTGAGAAGGTTTCAATGACCGTTTCAAGGGCAGAAAAAGTGCGATTAAGCGGATTATAGGTCCACTTATCGTCGTTGAAGGAGCCCGTCTCAGAAGCGACGACGGAGGTCTTGAACTCCCCTTCCAGCTGAAGGTATCTGTCAAAGACGTCAATACCAAGCCTGACCTTTTCCTTATTGGAGTGGACGGGGTTAAAGTATGCGCCGAGAAGCAATATCGAAAGGCCTTTATCTTCCAGGCTTTTGGAAATTTCCGCCGCCCTCTGGGGGGAAAGGTTTACGGAATAATCAACGTCGGCATAGGTTTTGTAGGGTACAAGCTGTACCCCGTCAAAGCCGCCTTGGGATAACCTTTCGGGCAAGGAAAACTCTCCGCGCTTACCAAAATCGTGACCGCGTATACCAAGCTTCATTTTACTTACCTAAATTCTGAGTAACCTCAAGACAGAGTCTTGTTACCTCTTGCCAGTTTTCTTCCTTTAAAAGCTTAGCGGCAACTATCCAGCTTCCTCCGCAGGCAATTACCTTGGGGAAGGCAAGATAATCGCTTATATTTTTGCTGTTGATGCCGCCCGTTGGCATAAAGCGCATCATGGGATAGGGCGCTGAAACAGCTTTGATGTAAGCGACGCCGCCTGCCTGCTCTGCCGGGAAGAACTTAACCGTGGTGATGCCCATATCAAGGGCCTTTTCAATTTCGGTTGCCGTTGCGACGCCCGGAATAAAGGGCATGCCGATCTCCTGTGCCCTTTCTACCACCTTGGGATTAAGGCCTGGGGCAACGCAGAACTTTGCGCCTGCTGCCTTTGCCCTTTCAAGCTGATCGACGGTAAGGACCGTGCCTGCGCCGACGAGCATATGGGGATAAGCCTTTACCATGCGTGAAATGACCTTATCTGCGCCTTCTGCACGGAAGGTTACCTCAGCAACGTTAACGCCGCCGTCCAAAAGGGCTTTGGCTAAAGATTCTGATTTGTCAACGTCCTCTAAAACGATAACCGGGACTATGCCGCATTTTTTTAATTCTTCAGCGATATTCATAGGGCCACCTGTTATCTTGCGAGCCAGCCGCCGTCAACGGCAAGCGTAAAGCCGTTTACGTAGTCGGATGCAGAGGATGCTAAAAATACGCCTGCGCCCATAATATCGTCGGGGGTACCCCAGCGACCTGCGGGGATCCTTTCCAAAATGGCTTCGCTTCTTTCTGCGTCAGCGCGAAG
>JAFWAM010000061.1 GCA_017507595.1 Clostridia bacterium | reverse complement strand
GTCATGAGAAAGGTTAAAATCCTGCTATGCCTGAAAAGATAACAATAGTAGAAGGATCTTTGGAAGTTTACAACATAAAAAGACTTTTTAAGCCTTTGTCATTAAATCAAGATGGTTTATGTCCACAATGCGAAAAAGTTTTAAAAAATAGCAAATTACTTTCACAAGCAAAACTAGGTGGGTTTACCTTCGGGTAGATCCACCTTTTCATTTAATCTATATTAATAGATTATTTAGTAGAAAAATGGTATAATTGTAGAAAAAATATTTTAATCAATTAACACAAACTTGCAGGGGTGTGGTCATCTTAACGGTGGCCACACTCTTTTTTTAAAAGTCTGCGTATAAGTCGGTTATCGGTAGTTTTCAATAAAAATCCACGCAAAAAGCGACCTTTTTTAAAGCCGCTTTTTTGTGTTTTTGTTTTGCCCGTATTGCTTTTCTTTTCTGTCCCCGTTGACAACTGCCGCGGACAGTGGTATAATTTGGGGGATAATAAAGCAAAGAAGGTATATTATGGATAAAAAGCTTAAGATAAGGCTTGTGGCGATTGGGGTTGCCCTGTGCCTTGGGCTTGTGACGATGGGTTTTTTCAGCGGAATATTTGCCTTTTGGGCAAAAGGATACGATCTGTTTTTTGACAGCAGTCAATATATAAAGAAAACCGTCTTTTTTAAATGAGGAGGTCACCCTTGTTTTAGGTGGCGATACCGTAAGCCAAGGGCTGAAAAGCCCCGCAAGCGACAAAAGCGCCACGCTTAAGGTGAGGGCGACGGTGGACGGCGGACTTATTAAGGTTACCTTTTATCACAATTATTCCCTTAAGGGCGGTGTTATGTTTACGGCAGGGGCCCTTGCCAAAACCGACGGATCGGGCGCCCGTGAGGAGGCTTTTGCACCGCCTACGCTTACTTGCGAGGATTACGGAGAGGAGCTATTATTAATGGGCGTAAGATTTTACCGCGACCGCACGGAATACCTTTACGACGGGGGAGGGGCTTTTTCGGGGGCAAAGGTTATCCTGTCGGGGGTGGTCGTTTATGATTTTGAAAAAAGATAAAAACATTTTGCGGGGGGCGGCCCCCGCTTTTTCGTTGATTTTTCGGGGAACGTTCAAAATTCGTTCAAAATTCGTTCAAAATTTATTCAAAATTCGACAAAGTTTAAGTGCGGCAAAATATGTGGTTTAAAGCCGAAAAATGTCGATTTTATTAGAGGGTGAAACGTGTTTCGACAAAAATATTCAAAATTCGTTCAAAATTCGTTCAAAATTCAATTCAAAATTTATTGTGTTTTTAAGGGGGATGTGATATACTCTCACTATAAATAATTTCAGGAAGTTTTTTTGATGGCACATCGCACGGTTTTACTTATTGGAGAAAATCAAAACGACGTTGAAGAAATAAAAAGTGTATTGCCCTCGGATAAGTACGAAATCGTCGGTGAAACGACCGATGGCGAAAGGGGTCTGGATATTTTAAAGGAACTTTCACCCGACCTTGTGGTGACGGGTATGGTACTGACGGGTGCGGACGGGCTGGAGGTTATTTCCCGCGCCGGCGGAAAGGTCCTTGTTTTAAGCGCAATCTCCCACGAGGAGATAGTCCGTCGTGCCATGGGTGCGGGGGCGAGCTATTATCTTACAAAGCCCCTTAAAAAAGACGTGCTTTTATCCCGTATCGACGATATTTTTTCGGGCGCGGAGGGGTTTGACAGGCAAGGGCGGTCCTTGGAGGAGCGCATCAGCCGCATTTTCCTTTCGGTGGGCATACCGCCCCACATCAAGGGGTATTTTTACCTGCGTGAGGGGGTGAAGATTGCGGTTGCCGACCCGATGGTGGTCAACAGCATTACCAAAAAGCTTTATCCCATGATCGGCGACAAGTACGAAACCACCCCGTCCAAGGTGGAAAGGGCCATTCGCCACGCCATTGAGGTGGCCTGGAACAGAAATCGCACAGATACAATAAATTCCGTCTTTGGCGTAAGGGCTTACGTGGGCAACGAAAAGCCCACCAATGGGGAGTTTATTGCCCTCGTCGCGGATAAAATGATCCTTGAAAACAATCGGGCGTAGGGGCCTTATACGGGTGCATTGGGTCTGAAAAATCAAATTTAATACAAGTTTTTTGTCGGCTTGCATATAATGCAGAGAGGGGCCTTGGTGCCTTATCTCTGCATTTGTTTGTTACGGGTCGTTTTTTTTGGCGCAGGATGGGGCCGAAAAGGTGGGCGGGTGATTGATTTTTGCAGCCTTTGGGCGGTTGGTCATCAGGCAGAAAAGAGGCGATAACGGGCTTATGGGCTGACTTTTTTTGGGGGGATGCTGAAAAAGCGTGGGCTTTGATCGTGAAGGCGTGCGTTTTTATAGTCATGCAAAAAAGCCTTTGGGTCGTAAAGGCAGGGCGCAGCTAAAAAGGGGCGTTTTGCCCAATAGCATACGGAAAAATAACGGTTTTTTGTGACGGACGGGTAAAAAGGCGGAAAAAAACAAGTTTTGCCGTGAAATTTTTAAAAAAATTAAAAAAGTTGCATAAAAACAGTTTACAAATTAAAACAATATTACTATAATAATGCCACTTGAAATATTTAGGTAACCCTTTGGAGGCTTGTTTATGGCGAAATACAAACTTTGCCCAAGATGTGAGCTTAACTATATACTTGAAGAAGAAGAATACTGCGGCGTTTGCAAGGCAGAGCTTAAAATCGGCCCCGGCCTTTTGTTTGCCGTTGACGACGAGGATGAGGATTCTATGGAAAAATTATGCCCCGTCTGCAGGCAGAATACCATTTTAGCTTCCGAGGACATGTGCGAAAGCTGTCGTGAAAAGTCCAAGTACGACACCGAAAGGGAAATAGACATGGATAAGGACGAGGAATGGAAGAAATACCTTGACGACGACGAGAAGGAAGACCTTATCAAGGCCGACGAGGAGGAAATCTCCTTAACCCAGCTGGAGCAGGAGGAGGCCGCCCAGATGTTCGAGGACGAGGAAGAGGAAGACTATATGGAAGAAGAAATCTCCTCCCCCGACGACGACTTTGAATACTTCCCCATTGACGAACGCGACTTTGAAGAGGACTATGACGAAGACGAGGAAGACGAGGACGACGAGGCCGACGACTTTGACATTTAATTTTGACGTTTAATAAAAATTTGCGCACGAGGTATCTCCCGTGCGCTTTTTTGTTGAAAAAAACTGTGGGTTTTTATTAAAATAAAGGGATAATCGGCTTATTGCCCTATATTTTGTTTAAAAAGGCGAAATTTGGACATAATAATCTTATGATAAAATCGACCGGCAATATTGAAAGTGTAAAAAGGGCCATCGGCCTTTTGGCAGAAAAAAGGGTCAAGGTTACCCAAAACCTTGGCCGCAACAAAATGGCGTCCTACGTGGGGGAGGTCACAGGGGTCTACGGCGCGCTTTTTACCGTGCGACCCGAAAGCCCTTACCTTGGCAAAACAAGCTTTTCTTATTCGGAAATTTTAATGGGCAGCGTGATGATAAAAAAGCTTTAAGCTTTAGACTTTTTTAAAAAAAACAATCAAAAACCGACCTATAGCCTTACTTTTTTGCTTAAAAAACGGCGAGTGGGGGCGAAAAGTCGGGGTAAAAAATAAAAGCGGACCTTGTTATTTGGTCCGCTTTTTGCGTTTATTTATTTGTCAGGTTGATTTTTGCAAGGCCGCCTTCGGCGGTTTCTTTGTAGTGGCGGTGCATATCGCGGCCCGTTTCCTTCATGGCAAGGACGACCTTGTCAAAGGAAATTTTTCTTGTTTCGCTTAAAAAGCTGGCAAGGATAACGGCGTTTATTGCCCTGACGGCGGCGACGGCGTTACGCTCTATACAAGGGATCTGCACAAGGCCGCAGATGGGGTCGCAGGTAAGCCCCAAATGGTGCTCGATGGCGATCTCTGCAGAGTATTCTATTTTATCAAGGCCTGCGCCCCTGAGTTGGGCAAGACCTGCTGCCGCCATGGCGCAGGCGGTGCCGACCTCTGCCTGGCAACCGCATTCCGCCCCGGAAATTGAAGCGTTGGTCTTAATAAGATTGCCCACGATACCGGCGGTTTTAAGGGCTTCAACTATTTTTTCATCGGGATAGCCGCACTTTTTTTGCTCGTGGTATAAGACGGCGGGGACAACCCCTGCAGCACCGCAGGTGGGGGCGGTGACGATACGCTCGTAAGAGGCGTTCTGCTCTGACACGGCAAAGGCGTAGGCGCAAACCAGACGGTTTTCACGGACCTCAACGCTTTCGTAAAGGGAGCTTTCCCCATACAGCTTTTTTGCCTTCTTTTCAACGCCGAGCCCCCCGGGGAGGACGCCCTCGTCGTTTAAGCCGCGCTCTATGGCGGCAACCATGCTGCGCCAGACGGAAAGTAAAAATCCGTCAAGGCCTTCCCCCTCGTAAAGGTCGGCGTATTGGGGGAGCGTTATGGATTTTTCCTGACAAAAGGCCTTGATCTCGTCAAAGGAGATGTGGGGATATACGGCCTTTGGCGGGGCAACGGTCACGGATTTTAAGTTGATTTTTCCGCCACCGGGGCTTTCAATGCGGACGGTATTTAAAAGGGCTTCCCCCTCAAAAACCAAAAGGTCAACGGTGTTGGGGT
>JAFWAM010000060.1 GCA_017507595.1 Clostridia bacterium | reverse complement strand
GCCTTTTGCCTAAAACAAGGGGGCCTCTTATATCCCATGGATCCTTGTCGTC
Source organism: Clostridia bacterium (assembly GCA_017507595.1). The sequence continues at coordinate 1,727 of JAFWAM010000060.1, read as the reverse complement.
TTTCAAAAACCTGTCAATAGGTCGGTTATCGGCTATTTTTTAAAAGATAAGGGCTTTTTGACCCTGTTTAAAGTATCCTTACGGCAAGGGCTGTCATGTCGTCCTCGGCTATTCTTCCGCAAAGGTTAAGCGCGCGCTCTACAACGCTGTCCGAAAGGGCCTGGGGGTTAAGTAAGGGTGCGGCCTTTAAAAAGTCCAAAAGCTCCCCGGAGGACCCAAACGCATCCGTCACCCCGTCCGATACCATCAGCACCACGTCCCCGGGTGAAAGGTCAGCCGTTGCCGTGGTGGGCTTTATCTCGTCAAGTATGCCTAAGGGCAGGGAAGTCCCCTCAATAAATCTCACCCCCTTATCCGACAGGATAAAGCCGTAGGGCGCGCCGATTTTTATAAAGGAAGCTTTTCCGCTTTCCAGGCTGATGACCCCTATATCCACGGCGGCAAAGCTGTCGTCCACCATAAGGGACAAAAGCCTGTTGGAAAAATCCATTATAAACTCTCCGTCAAGCCCACCTTTATAAAGTGCCTCAATTAAGCTTATTGCGGTCTTAGAGGTGTTTTCCGCCGCCTCGCCGCTGCCCATGCCGTCGGAAAGGGCCACAAGAAAGCTTTTCTCGTCAAGCTTTACAAGGGTGTGGCAATCCCCCGAGGCCGGCGAGTGGGTCTTGGTCACCTTGCTTACCCCGAAGGCGGCGTCCAAGGGGGGCTTTTTCCCTATGCGGAGGAAAAGCCTTTTTCCGCTGACCTCAGACGCGCTTTTTATAAGCACCTCAAAGCCAAGGGCGGCTGACACGGCCCTTACAAGTCTTTCGTCGCAGGGATCAATATCCTTGGTCACCATATAAAGGTCGATATCCTCGTCCTCGCCAAAAGCTATCAGCCCCTCCGGATAAATACCCTTTAAAAACAGGGCGCGAAGGATCCTTTTTTTAAGGCTTGTATTTTCGTTAAGTTTTTCCGCCGTTTTAAAGGCAAGATTTTTTATGGCAGAGCCAACCGCCTTGGATTGCAGGGCTAATATTTCTTTAGCGCTGTCGCTGCTTTCGGCGGCCTGGATATATTCACAATATTGGCCTATAAGCCGATTAACCTCATAAACTACGCTGTTAGGAAAGCCGCAAAGGTCGGTAAAATCTTTGGGCACGTCAATCAGCGTTACACGGCCTTTTACAATACCCACCCGTATTATTTTCTCCACCAAGCTGCGCTTTGGCAGGCTTTTATAGGTGCATCTTTCCCTGAAGCTGCAGCCCTGACACATGTTAAAAATTACCTCGTCGACGATCTTGTCAACGATTGCCTGCGGATCCTTGGCCGTTTTTTTAAGGCTCAAAAGTCCGTCCTGTATCTGGTAAAAGGTGTTGGACAGCTCGTAAAATTTCGCACTCATATCAAGGCGCTGGCGAAAGACGAGGTTTTGCATCAGGACTTCCTTTGGGTCAAAGCTCATTTTCTGCTTAAGGCTTTTTATCGGCCCCTCGGGCAGGATGGCCGCCATCGCAAGCCCGACGCACCCCGCCCCTATTGCCCCGTCCGAAAAGGCCGAAAGGCTATAAAAAAGATATTTTGCCCCCACCGTCCCAAGGCACAAAACCAAGGCGTTTACAAGATGAATTTTCGTATAAAAAACCGTCCACAGCCCGTAAAGGACAAGATAAAACAAAAGCATCTCCCCATCGCGATACACAAGATAAAGTGGCAGGCCAAAAAGCACGGGTACGGCAGGG
>JAFWAM010000059.1 GCA_017507595.1 Clostridia bacterium | reverse complement strand
TCGCCGTGACGAGGATTTCACCATGGACGCCAAGGAAAAGAGCGTTCAGATCACTGAAGAAGGCTCAAGAAAGGCTGAAAGATTTTTCAATATTGACAACCTTGGCGACGTTGAGCACGCCGACCTTAACCACCACATCCAGCAGGCCTTGAAGGCCCACCACGTCTTCCACCGTGACAACGACTATATCGTTCAGGATGGAGAAATTATTATCGTTGACGAGTTTACCGGTCGTTTGATGCAGGGCAGAAGGTACTCCGACGGGCTTCACCAGGCCATTGAGGCTAAGGAAAACGTTTCCGTAAGAAGCGAAAACAAGACCTTGGCGACCATAACTTTCCAGAACTATTTCCGCCTTTATCGCAAGCTTTCGGGTATGACGGGTACGGCTAAGACCGAGGAAGAGGAATTCAAAACCATCTACGGTCTTGACGTATTACAGATCCCCACCAACAAGCCCATGATAAGGCACGACGCAAACGACGTTATTTACCCCACCGAAAAGGGTAAGATAAAAGCCATCGTTGAGGACGTCAAGGCCCATCACGAAAAGGGTCAGCCCATTTTGATCGGTACCGTTACCGTCGAAAAGAGTGAGCTTATTTCCCGCGCCCTGTTGCGTGAAAGGATAAGACACAACATCCTCAACGCCAAAAACCACAAAAAGGAAGCTGAAATTATCGCTCAGGCAGGTCAGAAGGGTGCCGTTACCATCGCCACCAACATGGCCGGCCGTGGCACGGACATACTTCTCGGCGGCAACCCTGAATTCACTGCCAAGCAGGATTTAAGGAACCAAGGCTACGCCGACGAGGATATCGAGCTTGCCGTATCATTCGTTCAGTCTGTTCCCGATCACATTAAGGAGCTTCGCGCCAAGTTTAACGAGCTAAGGGACAAGCACGCCGTTATTACCGAAGCCCAAAAGGTTGAGGTCATCGCGGCAGGCGGCTTGCGTATTATCGGTACCGAGCGTCACGAATCCCGTCGTATCGACAACCAGCTTCGCGGCCGTGCCGGCCGTCAGGGTGACCCCGGTTCCTCGGTATTTTACATTTCCCTTGAGGACGACCTTGCCGCTCGCTTTGGCGGTGAAAGGATGCAGGGGATGTATCGCGCCTTCAAGATGGACGACGATACGCCACTTTCCGCAAAGATGCTTTCAAGGGGTATTGAAAACGCCCAGCGCTCAATCGAGGGCAGGAACTTCGGCATCAGAAAGAGAATTATCGAATACGATGACGTTATGAACACTCAGCGTCACGTTATGTATAGCGAGAGGATGAAGGTCCTCCGCGGCGACAACGTTCACCAGGATATTTTAAATCTTATTCCCGACTACGTTGCGGACGTTATGGTTGAGGGTATCCCCGATCCCGACAAGCCCGCCACCTGGGATAAGGACAAGATCAACGCCGCCCTTGAAAGGTTCTGTATTCCTGAAGGTTCAAACTTCGTGACGGACGCCGACCTTGAGGAGCTTTATTACGACAAGCTTGTGGCAAAGTGCGTTGATAAGGTCTGTGAGGAGTACGAAAAGAAGATCGCCGCCATGAAGGCTGAGGGCATTGATTATAACGAGATAGAACGTATCGTTCTTTTAAAGGCCGTTGACAAGCGTTGGATAGACCATATTGACGCAATGGATAAGCTTAAACGTGGTATCTCTCTTCGCTCCTACGCCAACGAAAACCCAATCAACGCCTTCAAAAAGGAAGGTCACGAGATGTTTGAGGAAATGACCGAGGCCATTCAGGAGGAAACCGTAAGGGTTCTTTTGAAGCTTAGGGTCAATATTGACAGGATGCCCGCAAGAGAGGTTTCTCAAAAAACCTACAACTTATCCGGCGGCAACCTGCCACATCAGGCAACGGGCCCCGTCAAGGTTGATAAGGCCCCCGGCAGAAACGACCCCTGTCCCTGTGGCAGCGGTAAAAAGTACAAAAACTGCTGCGGCAGATAAGATCAAAAGTGAATTTTGCCCAAAGCTTGTTTTTGCTTTGGGCAAAAATAAGTTATCAAAAACCTCGTATAATCGTGGATAATCGGCTTATAGGGGCACTTTTTAACAAAATAGCTGTTCCCTTGGGGCCAAAAACACAAAAAATAAGGTTGTTTATTTTATGATAAGAACAGATTTATATTACGAAAAGTTCAGGGAGCTTAAAGCCGTTTTAGAGGACGCTAAGCACTCCCTCGATATCGATAAGGCCCGTGAGGAGCTTGTTTCGGTAGAGGCCCAGCAGCAGGATCCTGCCGTTTGGGGGGATCTTGAAAAATCAACCGAGCTTGCCAGAAAGGCCCAGGCCCTGAGAAAGAAGATCGACCTTGTGGACGCTACCTACAAAACCCTTCTCGATGCGGAGGAGCTTGTCAATCTTGCCGCAGAGGAGGACGACGACAGCTTTCTTCCCGAGATCGACGAGGAGCTTAAGGTTGCCGAAAGGGAAATTGAGGAGCTTCGCTTAAGGACCCTTTTAAAGGGTAAGTACGACGACCTTAACGCCATTATGACTCTCCACGCAGGGGCCGGCGGAACGGAGGCCTGCGACTGGACGGAAATGCTTTACCGCATGTATATCTGCTACGCCGAAAAGCACGGATATCGGATAACCGAGTTTGACCGTCTTGCCGGCGACGACGCCGGAATTAAAAGCGTAAGCTTTAAGATAGAGGGTGAAAACGCTTACGGTTATCTTAAGGCCGAAAAGGGCGTGCACAGGCTGGTAAGGATATCACCCTTTGATTCAAACGCAAGGCGACACACCTCCTTTGCCTCTCTTGAGGTAATGCCCGAAATTGACAACTCCGACGAGATACAGATCAGGCCTGACGAGCTTAAGGTTGACACTTATCGCTCCTCAGGGGCAGGCGGTCAGCACGTTAACAAGACCGAGTCCGCCATAAGGATAACCCACCTGCCAACGGGTATAATCGTTGCTTGCCAGAACGAAAGAAGCCAGGTGCAAAACCGCGAGCAGGCAATGCGCATGCTTATGAGTAAGCTTGTTGAACGCCGTGAGTCTGAGCGCATGCAGGAGGCCCAGGAGCTTAAGGGCGACATCAAAAAGATAGAGTTCGGTAGCCAGATAAGGAGCTACGTATTCTGCCCGTACACCATGGTAAAGGACCACCGAACGGGCTATGAAACGGGCAATATCCAAAGCGTAATGGACGGGGATATCGATGGCTTTATCGTGGAATATTTAAAGAGAACTTAACATCTGTGAACAATTGATAAAAACAGCAAAAACCCGCCTATAAGTCGGTTATTTGACAAAAATCACTAAATTTTCAGGGAAAACAAGGGCAAAAATCATATGACGTATTATGAAAGGATGAAAAATATTGAGCTTAAAAGTGAGCCAATTATTCTCGCCATAGAGTCATCTTGCGACGAGACCGCCGCGGCGGTTTTGCGTGGTGGGAGAGATATTTTGTCTAACGTAATATTAAGCTCTGCAAGCGAGCAGGCAAAGTACGGCGGCGTCGTCCCGGAAATTGCTTCCCGTGCTCACACTGAGGCCGTTTCAGACAGCGTCAACGGTGCTTTAAGGGAGGCAGGTATCACCTTTAAGGATATTGATGCCGTTGCCGTGACCTACGGCGCGGGGCTTTTAGGGGCCTTGCTGGTAGGGGTCTCCTACGCAAAGGCTTTGGCCTTTTCCCTTGACGTTCCACTCATTGCCGTAAGCCACATCAGGGGGCACATGGCGGCGTCCTATCTTGCGGACAAAGACTTGAAGCCGCCCTTTATTGGCCTACTTGCGTCAGGTGGACACACTGCCATAACGGTCGTTGAGGACTACTCCTCCTTAAGGATATTGGGCGGCACCCTTGACGACGCCGTTGGCGAGGCCTTTGACAAGGTTGCACGCGTCCTTGGTCTGCCTTATCCCGGCGGCCCCAACGTGGAAAGACTTGCAAGGTCAGGTCAAAAATCCGTGCCAATGCCCAAGATGCTTAAAAATATGGGTGGCTACAACTTTTCTTACAGCGGTCTAAAAACCGCCGTTATAAATTACGTTCACAATAAGGAGCAAAAGGGAGAGTTTGTTATAAAGGAAGACGTTGCCGCATCCTTCCAATCGGCTGCTTTAGATATTCTTATAGATAAGGCAATTGAGGCCGCAATTGAAAACAAAATTGATTGTATTGCCGTCGGTGGCGGTGTTGCCGCCAACGGGTACCTTCGTGAAGAGATCGTCAAAAAGTCGGCCTATAAGTCGATTAAAGTAGTTTTACCGCCAAAAATCCTTTGTACGGATAATGCCGCAATGATCGGGGCGGAGGCTTTTATCAAGTACCAAAACCGCGATTTTGCAGATCTTGATCTTAACGCGGCGGCGCAGGTAAGCCTCAAATAAAAAACAAATTAAAAAATTAACAAAAAAATTAAGCCTTGGCATAAAATGCTCCAAAGGCTTTTTTTATACAAAACGATTGTTAAAAAGGGTTTTTTATGCTATAATAAAAAAGTTGAGGGAAGTTGAATATATGAAATATATTCCTTGTTTTAACAAAAGAAGGCTTCCTCTTGCCCTTCAATTTAAGGATTTTCAGGCAAGGGTGGCCCAAAGTGACAAAAAATCCCGTCTTAAGATAGCCATCACAAGGCACAACGGTCTGGTCTTTCACTTTTCCATGGATATTTTTTCCGATGGGGAGGCCCGTGAGGAAGGTTATCTTTTAGCTGAACGAATGATAAAATCCGCCCTGTGGATCGCCGGCGGTTACAAAATAACCGTTTTTGGCAGTAAGTATGTTTACGAAAGGCTTAAAGCCGATTACGTCGCAGGGGGCAAGCGGCAGTTTGACGCCGATTTTATGGCAAGGGTTTACGAAAGGCCGTTTACCGTGGATTATGCAAAAGTGGAAGACGACCTTCCGCCCGAAAAATCCGCTTCGGTAAAAATCGGCGGTCATATAAAGGGCTGTCGTATCGGTTTTGACGGTGGCGGAAGCGACAGAAAGGTTTCCGCAGTAATTGACGGCAAGGTGGTCTATACGGACGAAACCGTCTGGAATCCTAAAGAAAGTGCCGATTGGCGCTACCAGTACGAGGGGATAAAGGACTCTCTTATCCGCGCCAAGGAAAATCTGCCCAAGGTGGATGCCATAGGTATTTCCACGGCGGGGGTTTGCATCGATAACAGAATAATGGTTTCGTCACTGTTTGTCAAAATTGACGAAAGCGACTTTGAGGATCACGTCAAAGATATATACCTTGACCTCGGTCGGGAGCTTGGCGCACCGGTAACCGTTGCCAACGACGGTGACGTTACGGCTTTGGCGGGTGCCCTTAGCTTAAATGCGGGCAACGTCCTTGGTATATCCCTTGGCACCAGTGAGGCCGGCGGATACATAAACGGCGACGGCAACCTTAACGATTATATAAGCGAGCTTGCCTTCGTCCCAATATTTATCGATGAGGACGCCTACGTTGACGAATGGTCGGGCGACCGGGGTGTCGGGGCAAAATACCTGTCACAGGACGGGGCAATAGCCCTTGCAAGGGAGGCAGGCGTTGTATTTGAAAGTGGCTTAACAAAGGCCCAATGCCTTGAAAGGATCCTTCAGCTTTTACGGCGCGGTGACGAAAAAATCATTGACGTATATAAAAATTTAGGTCGATTTCTCGGCCACGCTATAGGGCTTTACGGTGTTTTTTACAAAATAGAGTATTTGCTTTTGCTTGGTCGCGTCACAGGCTGTGGTGGCGGCAGGATCATGGCTCAAGAGGCGCGGTCTGTTATAGAAGAATATTATCCGGAGCTTGCCTCCGTTAAGATTTTACCTCCCGACGAAGGGAGTGAGCGGCTCAGACAAAGTATAACCGCCGCAACCCTTACGGACTTGGAAAAATAAATTAAAGAAGATTTTTTATGAGTGATTTGGTTTTGGGGAGTGCTTCTCCCCGTCGGCGTGAAATTTTACAGGACGCCGGGTATGATTTTACCGTCGTGCCCGCCATTTGTGAGGAGTTCCCTTGCGGTGATCTTTCGCCCGTTGAATACGTCAAGGCTTTGGCGCTTGCTAAGGCCCGCGACGTTTTCGCCCGGGTGGACAAGCCCACCCTTGGTGCGGACACGGTGGTCGTTCTGGATGGCAGGATTTTAGGAAAGCCTGCCAATAGGTCGGTTAACGCCCAATTTTTAAAGGATCTGTCGGGCAAAAGCCATTACGTTTACACAGGCTTTGCCATCGTAAAAGACGGGTTAGAGGTTGTTGACTTTGACTGTACCGAGGTAGTTTTCAACCACCTTTCGGACGATCTTATAAAAGCCTACGTTGACAGCGGGCTGGGTCTTGATAAGGCGGGCGGCTATGGCATACAGGACGGATTTGATCTGGTTGACAAAATAGTTGGAAGCTTCAATAACGTGGTAGGGCTTCCCATTGAAAAAATAAACAAGCTTTTGAAGGAGTTATTATGAGCAACGTAATATCAATCGATATCGGCTCGTCAAACACGGGCATTTACCAAGCGGGTTCAAGCGTAGTTTTGTTTGAGCCAAGCCTTATTGCCTTTTCGGCTGACAACCGTACCGAGGTAAAGGGCGTCGGTGCCGAAGCAAAAAAGCTGGTGGGCAGGACCACCGACAGCACCGTCGTCGTCGCACCCGTTTTTGAATCCGTCATCACCGATGAAAGGTCGTGCGCGGCCATGGTGGAATGCTTCTTAAACAGAATAACCGTCAAAAGACTTTCCTCACGGCCAAGGGTCCTTTTGTCTGTTCCCTGCGGCGTAAGCGCACAGTCGCTGCAGGCGTCCGAAAGGGTGCTTATCGACGCCGGTGTCAGGGATTACGCCTTCGTCGAATCCCCTGTGCTTACGGCAATTGGCCTGGGGCTTCCCATGACCGATTCTTCCCCCGTGTTTATCGTCGATATCGGCGGTGGCACCACGGAGATAGCTGCAGTTTCCCTTGACGGCATCATTTGTGGGGTTACGGTCAACATGGGCGGCATGAGCATTGACTCC
>JAFWAM010000058.1 GCA_017507595.1 Clostridia bacterium | reverse complement strand
TTCGTCTTTTTTGTTCTGGTGGAGACGGTTGGGCTCGAACCAATGACCTCCACGATGTCAACGTGGCGCTCTAGCCAGCTGGGCTACGCCTCCAGAAAAAGATGCAAGCATCTTAATATTCGTAATCAATTGCGACGCTGGATTCTCTCACGGCGTGCATGTACGTCTTTACGACGCCCTCGTGATACCTATCCTTTTGGTAAAGGGCAAGATCCTCTCTCGTATCAAAATCGGTGATAAGAACCACGTCGTAAGACCTTTCGGAACGCAAAAAGTCGATACCGACCTCAATGCCCCTTAAAAGGCTGACGTTGCCTTTCATTGATAAAAGGACCTCTTTTGCCTTTTCAAGGGACTGGGGGGAATTGTCTTTAAGCTTGAACATAACAATATGTCTGACCAAGACTACCAATCCTCCCTGTCGCTGATTTTGATATCGTCGTAGTAAGCAAAGTACCTGTTTTTAAATTCACGGCTGGTCGCCTCATACTTGGCTTTTTTCGCCAAAATATCCTTTTTGGGGCGCGAGGAAGCAACCTTTTCCCTTTCGGCAGGCACTTTGTTTGACTTATCGTCCATAAATAAAATTACTTCGTTTCCTTCTTAACAACTTCTACGCCGTTATAGTATCCGCACTTGGGGCAAACCTGGTGAGATGCCTTTAATTCGTGACACTGTGGGCATTCAACTAAATTGGCGGAGTGTGCCTTATAGTTAGAAGCGAATCTTTTGTTTCCTCTCTGCTTAGAAACCTTTGATTTTGGTGTTGCCATAATAAATTACCTCTCAATCGTTATTCCGTCTATGGTGGCCGCAGTCACCCTTGTTAAGGTTTTGTCCACAGTCGTGGCACAAGCCCTTGCAATCCTCTTTGCACAAAAGGCTGAGCGGCATATCCGTTAAAATAAGCTCATCTATAAACCTTGTAAGATTTATCCTGTCCCTTTCGTAAACGAAAAGGTCGCAGTCGGCCTCGCCTTGCCTTGCGGCAGGCAAAAATCTTTCGTCAAACGAGACCTCCCCCTGATAAACGGTGTCCTCAAGACATCTTGAGCAGGGCCCCGCCAGCTGATAGCGGCACTTGCCCGAAATAAAAGCTTCGTCAGGGTAAACCTCAACGAGGCAATCTATCTCCGCAGGGCCGATAAAGGCACTGTCCGGTATGGACAAAAGCCCTTCGGGAAGGTGGTAGGTAAAGGTAAAGCTTTCACTTTCCTTCCCCCTTTGACGTAACTGCAATAAATCTATAATCATAATTGAGCCTTGATATTATATAATATTTGTTTATTGTTGTCAAACATTTTGACGGCCAAAAACAGTTTAATTTATCCACTATTTTGCCCGTCCCAAGCTTTAAAGGGTCGGGTTTTTGCCAAAGTGGAGAAAATCCCCCTCCCGGGTGGGCCACAAAGCCGCCCATAAATAAGGCAAAAACCCAACTAAGGACCCTTTTTTAATTAAAGGCTGTTTACGATGGCCGCCGTGTCGCGCGCGATAACAAGCTCCTCATTGGTGGGGATAACGAGTACTTTTACCCTGCTGTTTTCGCCCGTAATGTCGTTGATGCCGTCAACCCTTAAGTTATTCTTCTCAAGGTTGATGGAAACGCCCATAAATTCAAGGCCCGTTGCAACCTGACCGCGAACGTAATTGTCGTTTTCGCCGATACCTGCGGTAAATACTATGCAGTCAACGCCGCCCATTGCAGCTGCGTATGCGCCAACGTACTTTTTGCAGGTGTAGGTGAACACGTCAAGGGCAAGTTGAGCCCTGTGGTTACCTTCGGCTGCGGCACTTGCAAGGTCACGGAAGTCGCTTGATACGCCCGAAAGGCCTGAAACACCCGATTTTTTGTTAAGATAGTTTACGCATTCGCTTACGTCAAAGCCGTGCTTTTTGCATAAAAATTCTACGATAGCGGGGTCAAGATCGCCCGATCTCGTGCCCATGGGTACGCCGCCGAGGGGTGTAAAGCTCATGCTGGTGTCAACGCTCTTGCCGCCGTTGATTGCGGAAATTGAAGAGCCGTTGCCAAGATGGCAGGTAACGATCTTAAGATCAGCAGGATCCTTGCCGAGATATTTTGCAGCTTCTTCCGAAACGAAGCGGTGGCTGGAGCCGTGGAAGCCGTAACGGCGGATCTTGTAATTTTTATAGTCTTCGTAAGGAATGCCGTAAATATAGGCCTGCTCTGGCATGGTGGAGTGGAAGGCCGTATCAAATACGCCTACCATTGGGGTGCCCTCGGGTAAAACTGCCTTGCAGGCGGCAATGCCCGTAAGGTTTGCAGGCTGGTGAAGGGGTGCAAGCTCCGTATTACCCTTGCAGGTTGCGATAACGTCTTCGGTTAAGAGAACTGACTTATCAAAGTCCTCGCCGCTGTGAACGATCCTGTGACCAACGGCGTCGATCTCCTCCATGGAAGCAATTACGCCGTAACTAGGATTGACGAGGGCGTCAAGAACCAATTTGATTGCGGCCTCGTGATTGGGCATTGGGGATTCGATGGTGACCTTTTCCTTACCCGTGTGCTTTAAAAAGGAGCCTTCTAAGCCGATCCTTTCACAGCCGCCCTTTGCGATGGCCTTTTCGGTTTCCATATCGATAAGCTGATATTTTAAAGAGGAGCTACCTGCGTTAATAACTAAAATCTTCATTAATATTCTCTCCGTAAATTGATTTGTTTTTATATTTTTAGGCCGATAACCGACCTATTGCCCCACTTTTATCT
>JAFWAM010000057.1 GCA_017507595.1 Clostridia bacterium | reverse complement strand
GTCTTACCACAGCGGCCGGCGTTTGGGCAACGGCAGGCGTGGGTATGGCAGCCGCCGCGGGCATGTGGGAGGTCGCCATCGGCGCCACCTTGATAATAATAGGCATCCAATGCCTCTTCCACATTAACGTCAAGGTGTTCCGTATGAAACGTCAAACACAGCTTAAAGTCGTTTTCACGGCTGAAGAGGGCATGCCCGATCAAATCATAAAGCTTTTCCAATCGGATAAGTTTATAAAGCTTCAGACCAAAAAGGACGACAATAAAATAATCGCCACGGGTATTTTACGCACCTATATGGAGGTTGCGGACGACTTTATCTTTAGGACCCTTTCCGAAAACGAAAAGATACTTTCCATTGAAAAATCCTCTGACGAAGAATAATTCCAAAGTGCCGTCGGCTTATGGTAAAATGCGCCTATAAGCCGTTTAATGGCACTTTTTATTAAAAAACATTACAAAAGGTGCGATATGCAAGGGTATAATCTGCTGGTTATTTTTTCAAAAGACGAAAAATCGGTTTTAATGTGTAAAAGAAGAAAAGACCCCTACAAGGGGCTTTCAAATTTTATCGGAGGCAAGATAGAGGTCGGCGAGGATAGCACGGCTGCCGCCTATCGTGAGCTTTACGAGGAAGCCTCTCTTACGGATAAGGACGTTACCTTAAAGCACTTTGCCGACTTTACCTACTATTACTGTCCCTGTGTTATGGAGATTTACGTAGGTAAAATAAAGACCGACGCCCAGCCCCACGGCGACGAAAACGACCTTTATTGGTCGGATTTTGATCACAACTTTTTCGACTCCTCAAAGTATGCGGGCGAGGGCAATATGGGGCACATTTTAGAGGAAATTTTCCTTATACGCGACCGGCTTTTAAGCGATTGAGACTGAATATAATTTTTGCAAAAACAGGTCTATAAGCCGATTATTGCTCAATTTTTCACATCAGGAGGACTTTTTTATGGCCATATACGACAAGGAAAACCTTTCAAAAAACGTTATGATCGATCTGAGTGACGTTTTGCCGATTTACCCAACCCGTCTTGAAGTATGCATTATCAATTTTTCATATAAAATCATGGACGCCCTTATAGAGGACGGCGTTATAGAGCTTCTCCCGGGCGACCAGCATATTCACTCTGTTGCAAAGATCTATCATATGTACCGTGTGAAGGGTACCGATATTGGCGTTATCAAAACCACGGTCGGCGCACCTATCACCTCGGGTCTTATTGAGGAGGTTGGCTATTGCTACGGCTGTAAAAAATTCGTTATGTTCGGCAGCTGCGGCGGCCTTGATCCAAAGCTTACCGCAGGCAAGCTTATCGTACCTACCCACGCCTTCCGTGACGAGGGTACAAGTTACCATTATTACGACGGCGGCGACTATATCCCCATTAAAAACTACAGGGTGGTTGAGGCCGTGCTTAAGTCGCTTAATATCGACCACGTATTGGGAAAAACATGGACAACCGACTCCTTCTACCGTGAAACGAAAGAGCGTTTTTCAAAGCTTACGGCAGAGGGCTGTATCGCGGTTGAAATGGAGGTTTCCGCCTGTCAAGCAGTTGCCGATTTCCGGGGGCACGACTTTTATTGCTTTTTATACCGTGCCGACGCCCTTGATAC
>JAFWAM010000056.1 GCA_017507595.1 Clostridia bacterium | reverse complement strand
GTTTAAACCCATCACACGCAATTTTATTAAAGGCGTCAAGGGATTGCATAATAAGATATGACGGACTTGTTGAAGCAAAAAGCCCCATTGCCCTTTCACCGTTGTTTACGAGAAAATCGGGGGCGTCGACGGAAAAATGAAGATACCCACCGCCCGTCAATACGGGCAAGGTCTTATGGGCGGAGTCACAACAGATATGAGCGCCCTTTTTGATGGGGTGAAGGTCTTCCTTAAAAAAGTTAAGATAAGCGCCGTGGGCGTTGTCAACCAAAAGCAGGGTTGAATATTTATCGCATATATCCCTAAGGGCTGATATAGAGAGAAGGTTGCCGAGATAATCCGGGCTTGTAACGTATAGGGCAACGGGCCTATTTTGATCTAAAAGTGCCTCTATAAGTCGGTTATCAAAGGAATTTGAAAGAATATCGCCATCTTTTTGATAAGCCCATACCACGTCCACGCCGAGAACGGCACAAGCGTTAACAAATGCCTTGTGGGCGTTTCTTGTGGCAACGATAAGGGGTCTTTTTCCCGTTTTTGCGGCATAAAGAGCGACAAGATAAACCATTGCCCTGATGGACAGAGAAGACCCCTCTGCAGAGTAGATCGTCTTTTTTGTCCCAAATATTTTTGAGGCGTTATCCTGACTTTTTTTGATGATCCCGTTGCCGCCGTATAAAACGTCGGCACCGTCGACCTCGGTAATATCACGGCCGTAGGATAAGCCGTCAAACCCCATGCCCTTATGACCGGGCATATGAAGGCGTACCGGGGAGGAATCACAATACTTTTTTACAAAATCGCAAATTGGACTATCCATTATTCGTCTTCACCCAAAAGCTTGGCAACCTGAAGATAGATTGCACATTCCATACGCTTTTTGAAAAGTTCGCACCCGCTTTGATAGGTGCCGAGAATATCCCCCGTTGCGTGGTACGCATTGGCGGCACACCCACCCGAGCAGTACAGCTTTGCCCAACAATCGTGGCAGTCCTTACGGGCGTAAACGTTACACTTTTTAAAGCGGGTCTGAAGGTCGTGATTGGTCACGCCGTCGTAAACGTTACCAAGCTTATATTCCTCCTCGCCGACGAACTGATGACAGGGATAAAGGTCGCCCCAAGGGGTAACGGCCATATACTCGGTACCGCTTCCGCAGCCCGAAATACGCTTGTAAATGCAGGGGCCGTCTTCAAGGTCTATCATATAATGATAGAATGTAAAGGGATCGCCTTCCCTGTGCTTTTGAAGCATCATTTCGGCAAGGTCCTCGTACTGGGCCTTGACTACCTCAAGATCCTCTTTAGTGAGGGCTGAGGGGTCGTCAGGGGCGCAGACGACGGGCTCCATACTAAGCTCCCTGAAGCCAAGGTTGTACATTTCTTCAACGTCCTTTAAAAAGTCGGGGTTGGCGTGGGTAAAGGTGCCGCGCATATAGTAGCCCTTGCCTCCCCTTGCGCTGACAAATTTCTGGAACTTGGGAACGATTTTTTCCCAGCTACCGTTACCGGCGTAATCCACCCTGAATCTGTCGTGGACCTCCTTTCGGCCGTCAAGTGAGAGAACGACGTTGTGCATTTCCTTATTGGAAAATTCAATTACGTCATCATCGACCAATACGCCGTTGGTGGTAAGGGTGAAGCGGAAGTTTTTGCCGCATTCCTTCTCCCTTTGACGGGCGTAGGCAACCAGCTTTTTGACCACGTCGAAGTTAAGCAAAGGCTCTCCGCCGAAAAAGTCAACCTCAAGGTTGTGACGGGTGCCTGAGTTTTCAATTAAAAAGTCGAGGGCGCGCTTGCCGACCTCAAAGCTCATAACAGCCCTTTCACCGGAATACTTACCTTGACTTGCAAAGCAGTAAGAGCAGTTAAGGTTACAGCTGTGGGCGACATGAAGGCAAAGGGCCTTAACGACGCCGGCTGTCTTTTCCTTTAAGGTGTCAGCCATGGGCTTAAAGGTATCGGGGGTGAAAAGCCTGCCGTCCCTTTCAAGACTAAGAAGCTGATCGTAGCATTCCTCAACGTCCATAGCGGTCACGTCGGCGTCGCCCTCGTACTTTTTGCTTACGGCGGCAACAGCCTCCTCACGGGGGCAGGTCTTAAAAAGATCGATAAGGTCGTAAGCAACGTCGTCAACCACGTGG
>JAFWAM010000055.1 GCA_017507595.1 Clostridia bacterium | reverse complement strand
CCCAAATCAAAAGCACAAAAGACGGTCACTTTTATATCAAAATGAAAAAGAACCTTAAAGAAAAGTTAATAAACAGACAGATCAAGGCCCCAAACAAGTTTTTGGCCAAGGTGATATTCAGGGCGCTTAAGGTCGTTTCCAAAAAGAACGACGTTACCTTCCACCACTCCTTCGATCCTTCTATTTTAAAGGGCAAGCCGAGCATTTTGCTTGCGGGACACGCCTCCCGGCTGGAATTTATTTACGCCCTGGCAGGCTACGGCCAGGAAAACGTAAATATCGTTTGCGGGTATCAGAATATTATGGCAAAGGGCCTTTACGGGCTGTTGATAAAGATGGGGGTTATCTCCAAGTTTTTGTACCAGCCCGATTTTATGTGCATCAAGCATATGATGAGCGTTTTAAAGCGCGACGGCGCCTTGGTGCTTTTTCCGGAGGGCATACAGTCAACGTCGGGCAGCACCCATCCAATTAACCCCGCCACCTGCAAGTTCTTGAAAAAGAGCGGGGCAAACGTGGTCGTTTGCCGAAGCGAGGGGGCTTATCTTGCCACCAACAGGTATTCCTCCGATAAAAAGAAGGGTAAAATAGATTTTTATTACGATATGCTGTTTACCCCCGACGATCTTGCCCGTATGAGCGAGGATGAGATTTATCAAAAGCTTATGGCGGCTTTCAGGTATAACGAAATGGAAACCAACAAGACCAAGCGGGTAAAGTTCGTTGGTAAAAGGCCCAATATTGACGGGCTTACAAAAATCATCTACAAATGTCCCAACTGCGGAAAGGAAGGGGATTTAAGGGTCCTTGGCGCCAACATGGCCTGCCAAAACTGTGGGTACGAGGTCACCATGAACGAGTATTACGATCTTCTCCCCGTGCGCGGTCGCCTTATCTTTGACGATATCGATAAATGGTATAAATGGCAGCGAAAGGAAGTCAGGCGTGAGGTTTTGGAAAACGAAGGCTTTTCAATGGCCTTTGACGGCAGGCTTTGCGTTTTTAAAACGGACAAGCTGAGGAAGTTCCCCAAAAACATGAAAACCGTTTCCATTGGCTCGGTCGCAATAAACAAACGACGTCTGTGGTTTTATGGGACCATAGACGGTAAAAGAAGGGATTTTTCCTTCGAGATGCGCGGCGTGTATTCGCTGACGTTTTCCACCAAAGGCTTTTTGGAATTTTACTACGGGGACGAATATTACAGGATATTCCCCGACAAAAAGGGCGAAAGCCTTATCAAGTGGACCCTCGTTTCAGAGGAAATACACAACCTTTATGACGAAAGATGGTATAAGGCCTCTTTAGACGTTTACGATTATTGATAAAGGAGTAGATTATGGAACAGTCAAATAAAATGGACGTTAAAGTAAAATTTGGCGTTAAAAGCTTCCTTACGGTAGTAGGAATTCTTTTGGCCGTTTTGGTGGTCGTCGGCATACTTACTTACGTTATCCCCGCCGGTGCATACACCATTTACACCACGGACGAAAAGCTTGCCCAGTCGCCATTTTACGAATACACCACCAATCCCGATCTTAACAAACAGATCGTGGCGGATTCCTTCCGGTTTTTGGCCGACGGCGAAAACGTCACAAGGCTTGCGGTATGGCGTTGGTTTACTTCCCCCTTCGAGGCCTTGATCTTCGGCGACAATAAGATGAATCTTATTATGATCGTGGCGCTTCTGCTTGTTCTCGGCGGCACCTTCAAGGTGCTGGAAAAAAGCGGCGGCCTTATCTCCCTTGTCAGGATCATAATGGAAAAGCTTCACAAAAGACGCTTTATTGCTATCTGGGTCATTACCTTTGTCATTATGATCTTATCATCGGTATTCGGCCTTCAGGAGCAGCTTTTGATCCTTTATCCCGTCTTTGCAATGCTTTGCACGGCCATGAACTGGTCGCGCTTCACGGCAATCAGCTTTATCCTTATTGCGTCGGGCGTAGGCTTTACCACGGCTATTTCAAACCCGTTTACGGTAGGGGCGGCCTCCCTTGCGGCAGGTGTTCCCATTACCGACGGTATGTGGTACAGGGCAATTATCCTTTGCGTAATGTACGTGATAGCTTCACTTTACCTCGTATATATGGCTAAGCGTGACGAAAAGCGTGCAACCGAAAAGTTCGACCTTGAAAATTTCGTTATGACCACGCCGGAGCAGCACGCCGACGATATTAAGAAGGCAAGGATGATAATCATTCTTTTCTCAATTGCTCTTCTCTCCGTTGTGGTGACAACCGCTATCCCAACCTTACGCGGCAGCGCAATGCTCTTTATGGCGGCGGCGTTTATAGTGGGCACGGTCATCGTTGGCAGGACCCTCCTTGGCAGCTTTAAGGAGCTTGGCAAAAGCTTCTTACAGGGCGTCAAGGACGTTGCACCCTCAATCGTAATTATTATGATTGCCTTTGGCATTACGTATATTGCGTCAAAGGGCAATATCCTTCACACGATTTTCCACTATTTCTACGGCTTGGTAACAAACATTTCGCCCTACGGCGCGGTAATCTTACTTTACGTACTCGTTCTCATCGTTGAGTTCTTTATCCCCAGCGCATCGGCAAAGGCAGTGCTCATTATCCCCATGCTTACCCTTGCCCCAATCGAGGGTATCAGCAAAACCGTAATTTTACTTACGTACCTTTTTGCAGACGGCTATACCAACGTTTTGTTCCCCACCTGCGGCACACTTTTGGTCGGCCTTGGTCTTGCGGACGTAAGCTATGCAAAATGGTTCAAAAACACTATACTTTTCCAGCTTATCTTGTTTGCATTGTCGGTAGGATTTTTGATGCTTGCCGTTGCAATCGGCCTTTAATCTTTTAGGTAATATTTAAGCTTAGAAAGCAAAAAAACGCCTTGCATTAGCGTGTTATCCTTAACGGAGAACACGCATCGAGATAAATCCCTCACGGGATTTTCGATATGGTTTGCATACCTCGCCAAAGGCGAGATATACAAACTCGATATGTGCTGAAGCACTCGATAT
>JAFWAM010000006.1 GCA_017507595.1 Clostridia bacterium | reverse complement strand
TGTCAAGGGGGGTAAATCAGGCCGTTTTTTTGGTCGAAAACCATATAAAAGCATTCAAAAAACTTGAAAATAATTGCCGTTTTGGTCTTAAAAAGAAAAAACGCCTAAACTTTGACTGCCTAAATTAAAAATTAAAGATTTTTTCAAGTTTTTTTATCGTTTTAAAATTTTGAAAAAACCTTATTTTTTTATCGCAAAAAATTATTTACAATCCGTTTTGTGTATAAAGTGTGCCAAAAAAACCATATACAATTAATAAGCCAAAATGTATAATGAAAGAACAGATTATCGCGTATTATATCCTGCGTTATATGTTATATAATCGCATACGCTTCAAAAAAGTAAACTTTTTATCCCTACTTTGTAGGTGGAGAGGTGAATATGGCATATTTGTCCTTGAAAGGAATAAACAAAATTTACCCCAACGGCTTCCATGCTGTTCACGATTTCAATCTTGAGATCGAAAAGGGAGAGTTTATCGTTTTCGTCGGTCCGTCGGGCTGCGGCAAAAGCACGACCTTACGTATGATCGCCGGCCTTGAGGATATTTCCAAGGGCGAGTTCCTTATCAACGACAAGCTTGCCAATGACCTCGGCCCGAGAGAAAGGGAGGTTGCAATGGTATTCCAAAGCTACGCCCTTTATCCCCATCTTTCTGTTTACGACAACCTTGCCTTCGGACTTACCCTTCAGGGTGTTGACGCAGAGGTTATCGAGGAAAAGGTTTTAAAGACGGCCAAGATCTTAGGTCTTACCGATTACCTTGACAGAAAGCCCAGGGCGCTTTCGGGCGGCCAGCGTCAACGTGTCGCAGTCGGCCGTGCCATCATCCGCAAGGTAGGCGTTTTTCTTATGGACGAGCCCTTATCAAACCTTGATGCAAAGCAAAGGGTCACCATGAGGTCCGAAATCACCCAGATCCACAGGGAGACCCACTCCACCACCATCTACGTTACCCACGACCAGACGGAGGCTATGACCATGGCCGACAGGATCGTAGTTATGCGCGACGGGTACATTCAGCAGATCGGCTCTCCAAAGGAATTATATTTTGATCCGGTCAATATGTTCGTCGCGGGCTTTATCGGTGAGCCCCCTATGAACTTTATCGAGGGCGCCTTGTCAAAGGGCGTATTTACCATTAACGGCGTAAGCATTGACGCAACCAAGTCCTTAAGCGAAGAAAACCTTGAAAAATACGACGGCAAGGAAATCGTCATGGGCTTTAGACCCGAGGCAGTTACCCTTTCAGACGAGAGGGGTGAGGCCTATAGCATGCAGGGCTACGTTGAGCTTACCGAGCTTTTAGGGGACAACACCAACGTTTATACGGTTATTGACGGCAAGCGCGTCATATTAAAGGTAGACCCCCACTTCACCCCCGATGAAGACTCTGATTGGAACTTTTTCATCCCACATAAGTCGGTTTACTGGTTTGACAAGCAGACCGAAACAGTTATTAAATAATTTCACTTTGGGCAAGGGATGGCGTTCCCGTCCCGACGTCTTAAGGATTTCAAGTAAAAGATGAATTTAACTTTCAAAAAGTACCGCGCCATTGATCTTACTATCTTCTCCGTGCTGTCGGTGGTTTTAGAGGCCCTTATCGTATTGGCCTCCAACGAGTGGTTTCCGGGGGTTATCTACACACTTTCCCTTTCGGTGACCGTGACGTCGATAGTTATGGTAAGATGGGGCTTATGGGCGGCAATACCCGCACTTTTAAGCGGAGTCACCGTGGTTGGCGTTTATTACCTTGGTGGCGTTGCGGTCGGGTTGGATACAGTGCTTATTTATCTTGTCGGCAACCTGTTTATGCTGTTTGGCTACGGCTTTATAAGACTTGTCGGCAGGGCAAGGATAGAGGATAAAAAGGGTTTTACGTCCTATCTTTACGTCCTTATAGTCTACCTGCTGCTTCTTATAGGCAAAACGATAGTGGCCGTATGTATGGGCAAGGGCTTTATGATCATAGCAAACTTTAACTTTGCCGAATGCACTTCACTTATTATCGCACTTCTGGCAGTTTTTGTCGCCAAGCGGCAGGAAGGCCTCTTCGTCGATCAAAAGACCTATCTTTTGGAGCTTGAGAAAAAGCGTCTGGAAGAAGAAAAAAACGCACAAGATCTACTGTAAATCGGCCTATAAGTCGATTATCACCACTTTTTTATAAAATTTGCTATCGGAGGATAGATGATGAAGGTAAAAGCAACCGACTTTTTAATTTACGACGAGGCTACGGGCAAGTATAAGGAAAACCCGGAGCAGGCCGTTCGTGACGACGTTGAAAAGCATCATTGGAAAAGGGTACTAAAGCTCGTTTTAAAGGATTGGCGTCTTTATCTGATGCTCGTTCCTATGATTTTGGTATTCCTTTTCTGGAGATATTTCCCCATGTACGAGCTTTTGGGCTGCTTTAAGGTCGGTACCTCGGCTTCGGAGGTAAAGGATCAGCTTTTCTCCGGCTTTGCTAACTTTAATACTATTTTGTTTGGGGAGTCCCTTTACGCAAAGGAGTTCTGGCGTGCCTTCAGAAACACCTTTATGATAAGCTTTTACGGCCTTTGCTTTGGTTTCCCCATGCCGATCATATTGGCACTTTTCTTCAACGAGATCAAATCAAACGTCTTAAGAAGCGTTTATCAGGTGCTTACCTATCTTCCCAAATTCATGTCAACCGTTGTTATTACGACCCTTGTTACCCTTCTTTTAAAGAAATCTGACGTAAGCACGGGCAGCGGCGTTTTGGCAGGTTTTTTGGAAAGCGTCGGCCTTGTCGGTGAAGGCGTTGCCATTCTGGAGACCCCAAGGTATTTCAGGGCGATCTATCAGATCTCCGGTATCTGGGAGACGGCAGGCTACGACAGTATAGTTTTCTTTGCGGCTGTAATTGCCGTTTCGCCAACCAGCTATGAGGCCGCCCAGATCGACGGCGCAGGCAAAATGGCCCAGATGCGGTACGTAGTATTGCCAAGCATCCTGTCAACGGTCGTAATTATGTTAATAACCAAGATCGGTACCCTGTTATCGGTCGGTTACGAAAAAGTCCTACTTTTATACAATGAACACACCCACGTCACGGCAGACGTCGTATCAACCTTTGCACACCGTTACGGCGTTGCGGAGGGCGGCGGACAAAGCGGTATAGCGATCGCCGCCGAAATGGTAAACAACCTTATCGGCATGGTCCTTGTTATCGGCGCCAACACTATCGCCCGCAAAGCGTCGGACGTATCACTTTATTAAGATAAGGAGGCTTAAAGTAAAATGAAACGTAAACTTGAAGTTTCCGAGGTTATCTTTAAAATTGTAAGCTACGTTCTCCTCACGGCCTTTGCCCTTTGCTGTCTGTATCCTTTCGTTTATGCAATATCCGCGTCAATAAGCGGTTACGAGGCAGTTGAGTATAACCAGATTATACTTCTTCCCAAAAACATTCAGTTTGACGCCTTCAAATACGTTTTGCAGGGCTCAAGCGGCAACGGCTTCTGGAACTCTTACACCAACACCCTGTTTATGACCTTTTACGGCACCATCTGGGCATTGGGCGTTGCAATTTTAGGCGGTTACGCTCTTTCCAAAAAAAGACTTTTATTCAGAAAGGGCTTTAACTTCTTCTTAGTATTCACAATGTGGTTTTCGGCAGGTATCGTACCTCAGTACAGAAACTACCTTGCCACCCAGGACGTTTTCCATTTCATCGGCATTATGGACGATAAATGGCTTATCGTCATCGCCATGGGTATGGCCGCAATGAACATCATTCTTTTAAGAAACGCCTTTGAGGGCGTTCCCTCAGAGATTGAGGAGGCTGCCCGCGTTGACGGCGCAACGGAATTACAGATCTTAACAAAGGTTTACATCCCGATGAGCAAGTCAACCATCGCAACGGTTGCACTCTTCTTCGCAATTTCCCGCTGGAACGGCTACTACTGGGCAAAGACCATGATGGGCGGCAACACGGCAGAGTGGCCCTTGCAGGTTTATTTGAGAACTCAGCTTGAAACCTTCCAGGACTCCGACGCCATGACCGGTTGGGAAACCGCAAACCCCGGTCTGTCACCCAACTCTGTTATCTACGTGCTTATTATTTGCGCCATCGTGCCCATACTGGTTATATATCCCTTCATCCAGAAGTATTTTGCCAAGGGCGTAAATATGGGCGGCGTAAAGGAATAATTTATTAAGGTTAATTCGGCGGATAGTCGATAACAATATATTTTTGGAGGAAAAAATATGAAAATGACAAAGAGAATGTTATCTTTAGCATTAGTTCTCGTTCTCGCTTTGGCATTGGCACTCACCGGCTGCGGTCCTGCAGGTGGTGGCGGCGGTGGTACAACTCCACCCGCAGCAGAACTTGAATATGCTCAGGGTACACAGCTTCGTATGGCCACAGGCTACCAGAAGCCCAACCAGGGTATTGCTTTTGACGCTGACACAGTTGGCGAAGGCTTGACCCTTGCTGACGGTAAGACCTATCACACCGGCGACCTCAAACCAACCTGGCAAC
>JAFWAM010000054.1 GCA_017507595.1 Clostridia bacterium | reverse complement strand
CACGTGATCACTACATGATAGTCATGTGATCAGTCCATGCTCAGTCACGGTATCAGTGCATGATCAGCCACGTGATCAGTGCATGATCTGTCACATGACCCCGTGTGCTGAAAAAAGTAAAAAGCGGGTCGATTATTCTTTGTCATAATAACGGGCTTCACACCTACGAGGCCCTTCCCGGGATATTTGCGACCCTTATTGGTCAAGGCTACCGCTTTGTGCCCATAGGCGATCTTATTTACCGTGACGGTTATGATATCGACACCACGGGTGAGCAATTTATACTATAAGGCGAAAAATTCACACTAAAAGGTGCAAATAACGCCATGCGCATAGTTCGCGCAGCTAACTTAAGGAGTACTTAAATGAACGTTGAAAAACAGAATAACAGGGTGTTTTTGAGTGGCACTATCGTCACCGAAAAAAGATTTTCTCACGAAACCTACGGCGAAGGCTTTTACGAAATGGATATGGCCGTCAAAAGACTTTCCGGGCAGGAAGACGTCTTGCCCATCACCGTTTCCGAAAGGCTTGTTGACGCAAGCAGGCTTCAGGTCGGCAACAAGCTGTCCGTCATTGGTCAGTTCAGAAGCTACAATAAGCTTGTAAACGGTAAAAGCAAGCTTATGCTTACCGTTTTCGTAAGAGAAATTATTGACGGTATTGAAATTAAAAATCCAAACAACATTGTGCTATCGGGCTACATCTGCAAGCAGCCAACCTTCCGCACGACTCCGTTTAACAGGGAAATTGCCGACGTTTTGGTTGCGGTCAACAGGGCTTACAATAAATCAGACTATATTCCCTGTATAGCTTGGGGAAGAAACGCAAGGTTTGTAAAAAACCTTGCCATTGGCGAAAAAATTGCCGTCGCCGGCAGGATACAAAGCAGGGAATACCAAAAGAAATATCCCGACGAAACCGTAAAGACGCTTATCGCTTACGAGGTGTCTATCTCAAAGCTTGCCGCTTACGAAAACGTGGATGATTTTGACATGGACGAGGAATTCGGCTTTATTTCACCCGTCGCGGAGGAGCTCAATCAAAAAATAGTTTAGCCGCTCGCTTGACAAATTTTAATTTTAGTGTTAACTTAATACTGTAACGTAATATGCGCAGCTTTACGGTTGCGCATTAAAATTTGTAAAAATCGGCCTATAGGTCGGTTTTTTAGCTGTTTTTTATAGCAGGTGACCTATGTTGACACTAAAAACAATTGCAAAAATCAAATCGGATTTTTCCACAAAGTTTGGCGTACCGCGCCAAAGCGGCTTGTGCGGAAGCACCGTCTCATATGTCGTTTTTGAAAAGGAATATTCCTCACTTGACAGTGTGCGTGGCCTTGACGGCTTTTCTCATATTTGGCTCATCTGGGGATTTTCTCTTTTTGAAAAGCATTGTGATTTTTCCCCAACCGTCCGTCCGCCAAAGCTTGGCGGCAACAAAAGGGTGGGGGTTTTTGCAACAAGATCGCCAAACCGTCCCAACCCCATTGCCCTTTCTTGCGTAAGGCTTTTGGGTGTCTCCTTAGATGGCGGCAGGGTGGTTTTAAAGGTTGCCGGGGCAGACCTTGTCGACGGCACGCCAATCTACGACGT
>JAFWAM010000053.1 GCA_017507595.1 Clostridia bacterium | reverse complement strand
GGGATTTTTGTCTTGAGCTTTGCAAGGACCTTTCCGTGCCCGTAAGGGCTTTTTCGGTTGACGCCATTGGCTTTTCAAGGGAAAATGGCTACACCGTGGAGCAGGCCGCCCGCATTTTGCGATACCAAAGCTTTTTCAAGGCCATTACAGGCGGCTTTTGCGACGTGGTGGCAACGGCCCATCACGAATCTGACAGCGTTGAAACGGTGTTATTCAATCTTTTTAGGGGAACGGCCCTTTCAGGGGTGTGCGGAATTGACCCCGTGGCCTTTGACGGAAGGATCATCCGTCCCATGGTAAAAGTGGCAAAAACCGACCTATTGGCCTACGTTTTGGAGAAAAACCTGAAATTCAGGGAGGACGAAACCAACCTTGACACGGGCTTTTCACGCAACTATATACGCAGTCGTATCATCCCGGTGATAGAAGAAAAATTCCCCACCGCCCAAAGGGGTGTGGAAAGGTTTTCTTCCCTTGCAAGGTGTGACGACCAATATTTATACTCCCTTGCGGAAAAAACCGCCGTCATAGCCCGTGGCGAGGGCAAGATCCCTTGCGACGCGCCGTATCCCATATTTTCACGCTGTGCCGTCCTTATTTTTAAGGCCCTTGGCGTCACAAAAGACTTCGATAACAGTCATATAGACGGACTTTTTGCCCTTACCGCCAACCAGACGGGCAAAAGGGTAAGCCTTTTAAAGGGTCTTTACGGCGTGAGGGAGCACGACTTTATCGTCATAAGACGGCAGGCTGAAAAGAAAGCTGAAGGACGTGAATTTTCCCTTGGGGCCTTTGACTTTAAGATGGGCCTTGTGGAGTTTTCTCTTACCGGCGAGTTTGCCCCAAAAAAAGGGGAGCTTTACTTTGATCTTGACGCCGTGCCGGCAGGTGCGGTCATAAGAAACGTTGCCGTCGGGGATAAATTCACCAAGTTTGACGGAAAAACCGTCAGCTTGAAAAAATTCCTTACGGATAAAAAGCTGCCCGCAAGTCAAAAGGCGGTACAGATGGTCGTTGCCAAAGACGACAAAATTTATATAATACCCGGCGTTGAAATTTCCGCCACCGTCAAGGTGACCGAAAAAACAACCCGAATCGCAAAAGTTACCACAACCAAGGAGAAGGCTTATGGCAAAATCAATGTATGAAGATCTACTGAAGGTTTTATTTTCCCGCGAGCAGATTTCAGGGCGCATCAAACAGATCGCCGAGGAGATCAACAGGGACTATAAGGACAGGGTGCCCGTTATGGTGGCCATTTTAAAGGGCAGCATAATGTTTTATACAGACCTTTTAAGGGAGCTTGATATCCACGTGGAGCTTGATTTTATGTCAATTTCCAGCTACGGCAACGGCACGTCGTCCTCGGGCGAGGTCAAGCTTATAAAGGACCTTGATCGCTCCATTGAGGGCAGGGACGTCATTATCGTTGAAGATATCGTCGACAGCGGCTATACCTGCCAGTACCTTAAAAACACCCTTCAAGCAAGAAAGCCCGCCTCAATCAAGATATGCACCCTTCTTGATAAAAAGGAGCGTCGTGAGGTGGACGTGGACATTGACTACAAGTGCTTTGACGTGGGTAACGAGTTTGTTGTGGGCTATGGCCTGGACTATGCTCAGCGATACAGAAACTTACCCCTTATTGGCGTTTTAAAGGAAGAGGTCTACACGAAATAAACAACAAAAAACCCCGCTATAGGTCGGTTAACGCCTGTTTGCGGGGTGTTTTTTTACGGTTTTAAAAGCCTATCTTTTGATCTGTCCACCAAAAAGTATAAAAGTGTGCCGAGGGTTAAAATAACAGCCGCCTGACCTGCGCCCACCAACGCCACGTTGAGCCAATAAGCCGTCTTTACGTCAGAGGCCGACAAAAACGTGAGGGGGACGATAAGGGCGTTTACCAAAATGGGGGGGAGCTCTCCAAGGACAAGCTTTAGCCACGTTTTTTTCACCGTTTTGCCGACGGCAACGGTTGCCGCGGCGGCGACGAGGGTAGCGGCCGTACCAAGGATCAGATCAAGTGGGTTTGGGGAAAATATATTGGAGATAAGACACCCCAGTATAAGCCCCACTGCCGTTTCGGGAAAGATCAGCGGGATTACGGTAAGGGCCTCCGACACGCGGAACTGCACCGGCCCGTAGGAAATGGGTGCAAGGGCCAGGGTAAGGGCCGTGTAAAGCCCCCCGATGATGGCCGCGCGGGTTATGTATTTTGCGGTGTTTGTTTTCATAAAAAGATGTTTCCGTATATTAAAATTTAAAGCATATGTAACGTTATGACCTCAAAAAACCGACCTATAGGCCGGTTTTTACAGGATACGACCGTTTTTTAGGCGGTAACGCGTCTAAAGGGACGGTACATACACATAAAGTAAATTACCCAAAGGGATGCAACGCCAACAACGCCGTAGATTATCCTGGATACAATGGACATGGTGCCAAAAATAAGGGCAACAAGGTCCAGTGAGAATATCCCTACAAGCAGCCAGTTAAGGGCGCCGATAATCACAAGAATAAATGCGATAATGGTTGTAATCTTCATTTTCCACCTCCTTACCATATAATGTGCAAGGGGTGATTTTTTATGCTATTTGACAAGCTCTATCATCAGATAGTCATAGTCAACGGTTTCAATAAAGTCCCCCGCGACAAATTTGACGAAGTTAAACTTGGCAAAGTTAAAAATGTTATCCTTGATAATGATGGGCGTGGGAGAGTCAAGCTCGTGACACATTTGGGCCACGTAATCAAAAAATTGGGAATAATCAAGCTTGCTGTCCCTTACGATAAAGGTGGTCTGCTTGACTATCCGGTGGTTTTTATAGGTTTTTGCCCAAAGCTTGATCATAAAAGGCCCGTCCTTAGAAATTCCTTTAATATATTATTTGCCAAAAAAAGCAAAATGTCAACAAAAAAAGGCTGTTTTTTCAGCCCCTTTAAGGATATTCAAAAATGCCGTGATTTAAGCCCCCTCAATGGGCCTTGGTAAGGCAATTTATCCTGCTTGCGCTCAAGCCTCCGCGGTTTTTTGCGATCACGGCTTGACCGACCGGGGGGCTTTTTGTTATAATTACCTAAATAATAACGAGAAATTATCAGGTGAATTTATGCGTAAGGTAGGATTATTAAAGGCCGAGGAGCTTAATTTGACCCCAAGCGTTCAGCTTTTTGAGGACGGACTTCGCACGGCTGAGCGGGCAGGGAACTACGAGTGGTGGTATTTTGACTCAAAATACCCTGACGGCTCAAGCATAGTCATTGTTTTTTATACCAAGCACGTGACCTCCTTTTCAAAAAGGTTCAAGCCCTACGTGTCCCTTAACTATATCAACCCCAACGGTAAGCAGTTAAGGACCGAGCTTCACAGCGACGACTATTACTTTTCCAAGGACAAATGCGACGTTAAGATAGGCGAAAGCTACGTTAAGGGGGACCTTTCCCGCTACGATATATATTTCAAGAACGACGAGGCCGAGTGCCGCTTGACCCTTGAAGCAAGCGTGCCGTCATGGCGCCCCGATTCGGGCCATATTTATTTTGGCGAAAAGGACTATTTTGCATGGCTTCCCTCCGTGCCCGAAGGCAAAATAGCGGGAACCCTTAAAATGAAGGACGGTTCCGTTGACCTTTGCGGCACCGGCTATCACGACCACAACTTTGGTAACAAGCTGATGATACTTCTCATGAACGATTGGTATTGGGGCAGGGCCAAAATCGGGGGGTACGTGGTGGTTTCTTCCTACATATACGCAACGAAAAAGGACGGCTATCGCCCCATCCCCATCTTTATGCTGGCAAAAGACGGCAAAATACTTACGGGGGATGCGGCCAAATATCTTAAGTACGAGGAAAAGGACTTTATCAAGGACCCGTACACCAAGCGCCACGTGGCAAGGACCCTTGTATACGACTACGACGAGGGGGATAAGGGGATACATTACCGCGTCACCTACAAAAAGGGTGATGAAGAGGTGGAGCGCCAGGTGATGACCGACATAGTGGGAAGACCCTTGGCCATAATGTTTTATCTTTTGGGTTTTTGCGGCTCCTATCATCGCATGGGCGGCACCGTGATCCTTGAAAGATTTGACGGCGACAGGGTGACGGAAAGCCTTCAGGCCCCCGCCATGTGGGAGCAGATGTGCTTCAAGCCCGACAGGATAAAGGGCGAAAAGCCTTCAAAATAAACGGCGCATAGACAAGTCGGCTTTAAAGGGGTCTTTATCCGCCGCCCACGGCCAAGGGCCGCAGGTTGATTTTTTTAAGGAGGCAAAAAATGTATATCTGGATTGCAATTGACGTAGACGATCAGGTGAGGGAGCTTCGTAGCGATGCGGAAAAATACGTGAAAAAGCACCTGCTGACCTCTTCAACCCTGACCCTTCCCTTTCATATTTCCTTAAAAATCTCCTTCGAGGTGCCGACCTCAATAAGCCGTGCCGTAATAAATGACGTGCGTGAGCTTTTCAGGGGATTAAAGCCCTTTACCGTCCCCGTCGACGGGTTACAAAGATCGTCCAATATCCTTTGGCTTATTATGAAGGATTGTGATAAGCTTTCAACCATCCACAGCGCGCTTGATAAGCTTTTATCCGAAAAATACGGTGTGGCACAGCACCAATTTGATAAGGAGTTTATCTTTCATACGTCCATTCTTATTCTGGATGGGGATGACCATCTTGACCGCGCCCTTGAACGTCTTAAGACCCTTTCCGTGCCCACTGCTTTTAGGGCGGAAAGGGTTATTATAGGCACGTCATTAACGGGGGAGGCAGGCACCTACACGGTGGATGAAGAGATACCCCTTTGATGCCTTTGCCCTTTAAAAACGGTCCTAAGCCCACGGCGGGCCACCCAGTGGCCCAGGGCATAAATAAACGATCAAAAATTAAAAAGACTAACGCTTAAGGGCGTTTCTCATAGGGATTTTTTAGACATTATAAAAGGATAGCAAATTTTGCTATCCTTTACTTTTTGCTTTGCAAAACACACGACTTTCTTTTGAAAGTATAGTGTGCTACACTTTTGAAAATTTTCCCACAAAGAATATCAAATCGATAAATTGGAATTTGACGAAATTAAAAGATGCCTTTGTTATATTTAATCATAGCTTTAAAACTTATGATTAGTCCTGCAACAAAGCCAACAATCAATACTGCGGTACCAATTAATATAAAGATGTTGTTCTCGGTATATAGAGTTACGGCAGACAGGACACTAAACACAATTATGCCTATACCAACAATAATTGTACCCGTTCCTACTTGCTTTCCAAACGGCACCCTATCCTCTTCGGAAACCCTGTTTCTATGATATGAGTGTAACGATGAGATATTGCCTTTCGTATTTGAGATACCGAT
>JAFWAM010000005.1 GCA_017507595.1 Clostridia bacterium | reverse complement strand
TCAGGAGGAGTTTTTTTTGATAAAAAAGTTTTTGATTTATAAAAAGCCCATCTTCGGGATATGCAGAGGGCTTCAGATAATTAACGTTTATTTTGGAGGAAGCCTTTACCAGCACGTTGACCGCCACGGCTTGAAAAACGGCAAAGTTGATAGTTTCCATGAGATCACCGTGGTAAAAAACACCTTTTTAGACAAAATTTACCGCGGGAATATCCATGTGAACAGCGCCCATCATCAAGGAGTAAAGAAGATAGGCAGCGGCCTTAAAATCGCCGCAAAAAGCCCCGATGGCATAATAGAAGCCCTTTACAAAAAAGGAATAATCGCCACACAGTTCCACCCCGAAAGGATGGGCGACGAGGGGCTGAAGATATTTAAATATTTTCAAGAGCTTCTTTGACCATTTATCTTAAAGCACAGGACTAATCCTTGATCAAATCAAGGGCGGTGGCAGAATCTATCTCGCCGCTTATAAGCCTTGATTTGATTTCCAGATGGCGGGCAAAATCTTCCTCTTTTAAAAGATTTTCTATGTTCTGCGTGTTGGAATCTTTTAAAGACACCGGTGGGAAACGGCGGGTTTCAACCAGGTCCTCGCTTAAGACGATCTTCTGATTGCAGCCCTCGTAAAGGGTATCAACAATGACGCTGTGACCCAGGGTGGAATCGCTTTTGTTGACCGTCGCAATGATTGTGAGACTGCCGGCTTTTGCATTTCTTGCCATGGCAAAATAATGAGAAAGTGCCCCAATAGCACCGTTAACGTGCTTTTGCGACATACTTTCGACCGCAGACGCATCCTTCGTCAAATAGGACTTATACAGCCTTGAAAGAGAGTCAACCACTAAAACGACGTTCTTGCCCTCCTCGAAAAGCGCTTTGGCGCGCATGAAGGCAAGATCGGCCATATGGATCTTAAAGCCGGCGCTTTTATCAAAGGTTGAGGCATAAATTTCGCTTTTGAAGGCTTCTTTGAAAAGAGAGACCTCCTCAGGACGCTCGTCAACGAGGGATATGATAAGTGAAAGGTCGGGATTATCGACCTCTATGGCGTAAGCAAGGTCTTTTATAAAGGCCGTTTTGTTTGAAGCGGCACACTTTTCGATAACCGTGCGCTGTCCCATGCCGATGGGGCAGAATTTATCAATGACGGAAAGCCTTTTATCAGTCTTGCCGAGATAAACGATCTGATCGGAATACCTTGCGGAGATACCGTCAAGCACGGGGCGACGCTCCTTCCTTTGCCCCCTGCCGTTAACTGAAGTTATTGATAAAACCTCAACGGAGGATTTTTCCTTTATATTGCCGCATTTACCCTCTATAAGGTCGCCCGTTCTGAGGTCGAACTCCTTAATAAAGGTCATAGGGATGTGGACGTCGCCAACCAAATTGGTCACGTCTGTATAAACCGTACCGTAGCCGCTTGATAAAATTTCAACGATTCCGCTGAAGGGCTTATCCCACTCCTTTGCGGACTTATCCTGCAGGGTGATGGGGCCCATTCTTTTGTCGGGCATATAGCCTTCAACCACAATGGTGGCAGCGGTGGTTGGTCTTCCCCTGTTGGAACGTGATGGGGCTATCTCGCCGCACATTATCTTCATAATTTCGCCAATGAGGGACTGTTTATTCTTATTGCCCGGGGCTCCGCCAAGGGACGTTAAAGTGGTCCTTAGCTGACTGACCGTATATTTTTGTAATTCTTCAAAGTTTATCATAGCTTCCTCAACAATCGGGGCAATCCATAAGGATAACTTTATTTTCACCCTCAAGAAGATCTTTTGTTATTTCGATGGGGCCGTCTGCCCTTTGGTACCCGTCGCAAAGGGATAAAAACCTGTCAACGGGGTCAACGTCCACGGTGGAACGCGGCGTCTTGTAGTGCATAGGTATAACGACCTTTGCCTTGATGCCGTCAGCAAGTCTTTTGGCCTGACGGTAATCTATGGTATACATGCCGCCGACCGGCAAAAACAAAACGTCCGCCGTGCCGAGCCTTATAAAAAGCTCTGCCGAAATCTGTTCACCAAGGTCACCAAGATGCATAAAGGTTACACCGTCAAGGGTGAACTTGTATACGACGTTTACGCCGCGAAGGGCACCCATTGCATCGTCGTGAAAGGTTGGTATGCCAATTAACGATATGGGGGAGCTTTCTTCCGCACCCACCTTAAAGGCAACGTTCATTTTGCCGAAAACCTTGAAAAAGGCGTTATGGTCAAAGTGGTTGTGACTTGACAAAACGTAGTCAGCCGTAAGCCTTGGCAGGTCGAAGCCTATCCCGTCGAAGGGATCGGTCAATACGGTTTTGCTTCCGCTTATTAAAAAACAGGAATGACCAAAATACTGTATTTGCACGAAAAAACCCTCCTACAACCGTGTCTATTTAGACTGATTAATTATATAAACTAACTAATTATAGCATGCGCACGCGCAAACTGTCAATGAAAACCAAACTTTATCCGCAATATTTGAAAATTTAAAAGGCTTTTAGCCTTTTTTTGATTTGACGCTGAAGGGGCAACCTATTTGTCACCGTAAAACTTGTTGTAAAGATAGATTGCGTATTCCTTTGCAACGTTAACACCGGTGGCGGCGTAAAAGCCCTTGAAAAATGCGTTGCTGTTGACCTCGCAAACGTAAAAGGATCTGCCGTCGGATAACACGTCCACCCCGCAATAGTCAAGACCTAAAGCGCGGGCGGCGCCTTCAGCGATTTCGCGAACGCTTTCGGAAAGCTCTATTCCCACGCCTACACCGCCAAGCTCAATATTGGATCGGAAGTCGTTTTCGTTTCGCCTTTCCATTGCGGCAAGGGCCTTGCCACCGATAACCATAACACGTATGTCCCTGCCGCCCTTACCGATAAACCTCTGGTATAAGTGGGGCCTTTTGATGAGGGCTTTGCGGAGCTCCCTTAACGCGGAGATATCCTCGGCAAGATACACGGTCTTACCCATGGAGCCGAAAACCTCCTTAACGACCACGGGGAAGCCTAAAAGAGAGCCGATATGGGACGCAATATCGTCGTCCTTACCCGCATAGTTGAGGGGGGAAGAAATTGTCATGGGAAGATTAATCCCGGCCCCTGATAACGCTACGAAGGTTTTAAGCTTATCGTCGCAAAGCTCGATGGATTTTGCGCTGTTAACCAGCTTATAGCCCGACTTTTCAAGCATATGAGAAAGGTAAACGTCCTTGTCGAGGAAGATGATAAAATCGTATTCGCCTATGGTTGAAATGACGCCGTCACCGTCAAAATAGGAAAGTATCCTGTCCGTATAAATGACGTCGACCTCTACGGAGAGGGCAGTAAGCTCTGCCGCGATAGATTTGATTTGATTAACCATAGATTCGCCATGGTAATATCCGTTGCCGATGATAGCGCAACGCTTCAGCATGATTTATCCACCTCTCTTTCGGCAATAGCCGTTGCAATTTTTATTCCGTCAATGGCGGCGCTCATTATACCGCCGGCGTATCCGCAGCCCTCGCCGGACGGATACAAGCCTTTGAATTTTGTACTTTGGAAGCTTTCGTCACGAAGGATCCTTACGGGGGCGGACGTCCTTGTTTCGACACCCGTTAATATTGCCCCGCGAGAGGCAAATCCGCTTATGCGCTTGTCCATATCACACAGACCAAGCTTTAAGCTGTTTTCGATGGGCTTTGGCAGCAGATTTTCAAGGCTTACCACCTCAAATCCCCGCCTATAGGTCGGTAAAACCCCATTTATTGATTTTGGGGTACGACCTGAAATAAAGTCCTCCGCAAGGCAAACGGGGGCCTTGTATCCCCCTCCCCCAAGGGTAAAAGCACGCCTTTCAAGGTCGATCTGAAGATCCATGCCGCTAAGGGGTGAGGAGGAAGCAAAATCCTCCTTTTTGACTTGAACGACCACGGCGCTGTTGGCGTTTTTGCCATCACGCAGGTACTTGCTCATACCGTTGACGACCACAGTGTTTTCTTCACTCTGTGCAGGGACAACTACGCCGCCGGGGCACATGCAAAAGGTGAAAACGCCCCTGCCGCCTTGATGACTGACAAGCTTGTAATCTGACGGCGGCAAAGTTTTAAAGCCGGCAAACTTGCCGTATCTTGCCTCGTCCATAACACGTTGAAGCTGCTCTATCCTGAGGCCGATTGCAAACTCCTTTTGTTCCATATCGACACCCTTACCCAAAAGGGTCCTGTAGGTGTCGCGGGCAGAGTGGCCTATGGCCAATACAAGGTAGTCAACGGCTATCTCACTACCCCCGGCAACGATTGAACAGATCCTTCCGTCCTTAAAATTAAAATCGGTGACCTTGGTATCAAACATGAAGGTACCGCCAAGGGATTTTATGTGCTCTCTTAAATTGATAATGGTCGATTTAAGCCTGTCGCTGCCTATGTGGGGCTTTGATAGATACAGTATGTCTTCAGGGGCACCAAAGGACACAAAATCACGTAAAACCCGGCCTATAAGTCGATTATTGACCCCTGTATTAAGCTTTCCGTCGGAAAAAGTGCCTGCGCCGCCCTCGCCAAACTGGACGTTTGTGTCGCAATCAAGATCGCCGCCGTTGAAGAAGCTTTCCATCTTTTTGGTGCGGGCCTCCACCGTGGAGCCACGTTCAATAACAATTGGCTTTATGCCGTGACGGCAGAGGGTAAGTGCGCAAAAAAGGCCGCAAGGACCTGCCCCCACGACGACGACCTTTTTGTCTGTGTCCACGTGGAAGAAATCTTCCCTTTGTTCGCCTTTTACGCCAACGGAATATATAATTTTTATATTGCCTTTATGACGGGCGTCAATTGATTTTTTTAAGATCTCCACCTGGGATTCCTTAACGCCCAGCTTTTTTGCCGCCCGCGGAAAAAGCTGGCGCGGATCGTCATAAGGGGTAAGTACGATGCTAACCATTTTTTATTGCCTCTAAAACGCAGATTGCGGATGAATAGGCCCATTGCAGGTTGTAGCCGCCGCAATCGCCGTCAATATCTAAAATTTCGCCACAGAAATATAAGCCTTTTTGATATTTTGATTCCATTGAAATTGGGTCAACACCGCAAGTTTCAACGCCGCCACGGGTGACCTGTGCGTTGTCAAAGCCGCCCGTCCCGGTAATTTTCAGCCTGAAATCCTTAACTGCCTTAACGAGGGATGAAATTTCCCCATCCGTGACCTTTGAAAGGGGCTTGGTGTGAAGGTTAAGCCCGCGAACGATCTTTTGACCTATCCTGCTGTGGACGAGGCCGTTTAAAATTTCTTCAGCGGAAAGGGCCGGGTAAGCCCCTCTCTTTTTTATAAGACTTTCCTCAAGGGCCGACGTGGTCAGGTGAGGTAAAAACTCTATTTTAAGCTGCCTGTCGTCGTGGCCCGTAACATAAGCTGACAAATAAAATACCGTGTTACCGCTAACGCCGTGATCGCTAAATAAAACGTCACCCGTCATAGAGGCAACCTCTTTACCGACTGAAAGGACAGAAACCTTAGCAGTTTGCTTTACACCCTTTAAGCCCTTAACGGCCTGAGGATCACACAAAAGCTGAACGAGGGACGGATAAAGTGGAGTGATTTTGTGACCGAAGGCCCTGGCCAACGCATAGCTGTTGCCGTCAGTCCCGAAGTGGGGTGACGCCTTGCCCCCTGCCGCAAGCACGACTTTTTCGCCGTATACTATACCCGTTGAGGTTTCCACCTTGAAGGCGCCCTGTTTTTTATCAAAAGTAAGCCCTTTGACGAAGGTGTTGAGGCGGATACTTTCAGGCTTGCAATAAAGCCTTAAGCTGTCCAAGATGGCGTTTGCCTGCAGGCTTGCGGGATAAACACGGTCGTTTTCCGTAAGAAATAACACGCCTTTTTTGTTAAAAAACCCCTCTATATGTCGATTATCGTAGGTTTTTATTGCATGATCGCAAAAGGACGGGGCATTTCCGTGATA
Source organism: Clostridia bacterium (assembly GCA_017507595.1). Next base: position 2,726 of record JAFWAM010000005.1, on the reverse strand, counting down.
GCACCCTGTGGACATGGCGGTGTTGGTAACGTTGCCGCGACCGTTGCCCGTCGCAAGAATCTTCTTGCCGACGCGGTCGTTTCTTTCCAGCAAAAGGGCGTCTGTTTTGTTTTCAAGCAGGCCGCATAAAAGGACGAGTCCCGAAAAGCCGCCACCGATAATAACAACTTTGTGCTTCATAATTCACCAGCTTTATTTTTTCATCTTTATTTTAACATAAATTTGCGTAAAACTCTACAAATTTTACAAATTATTTGACTATTACTGCAAAATAAGGTAAAATATATATCAGCGAGGTGCTAAATGGATAAGTTTATTCAATATTTTAAAGACAACACCACACTTTTATGGGTTACGGTAATAATTTTAGCCATCCTTATTGCGGTGGTGGTAACCATCTTTTTAACGAGAAGGGCTTTACACAAAAAATCAGAACGGGATAAGACCGTTGAGGATCTCACCCGCGATCTTGTTTCAAAGCCGCCCGTGCCAAACGACAGCTTGTTTTTGGACCCGGATATGAACGCGACCACCGTAAGCGGTGATGCCCCATCAAACGAGGATAAAAATAAAGCTGAAAACAACGTTGAAAAGGTTGAGGATTTTGATGAAAAGTCGGCCGATAAGCCGATTAACGATGAAATGCGTCACGACGAGGAGGCCGTTACCTTAGCCGAAGCAGCACCCCTTTCCACGGTAAAAAAAGCCCCTGAAAAAAGCGAGATGCTTTTAAAGGCTGAGGAAAATCTGAGAAAAAAATATGCGGGAAAGTGGCTTATTTACGTTGAAGACGGTAAATATGCGGCGAACCTTGTTGCTTCCAACGGAGAGATTCTTTTACGCACGGAGACCTACACCGCCTTAAGCGGCGTTAAAAGCGGCATTGCTACCGTTAAAAATAATATTGAAAAGGACAATTTTGCCCTGTCAGTTGACAAAAACGGAAACTTCTTTTTCAAGCTGTATTCTTCGTCAACGAGGCTCCTGTGCGTAAGCGAGGCGTATTCTTCAAAGTCGGCCTGCGAAAGCGCTATTGAGTCCTGCAAAAGATTTGCAAAAACCGCTGTAATTGAAATTGACAAATAATCCCCCACCGCCGCCCTTGACGGCGGATTTTTATTGCGCATAAAAAAGGCCCAAGGATCAAATCCCCTTGGGCAATTTTTTATTGCTTTGATTATTATAAAATGTCGAGATTCTTTTTGAAGATCCTTCTGAAATCCTGTGCGGCGGTCATGGCCTCCTTAATTTCAAGGGAAGCGTCGCCAAGGACCTCCGTCTTCATAATGACCGAATCACCTAAAATATCACAGGTGATGGTGTTGACGGTGCTTGCCATGCTTCTGTCTAAAGATTCGGCAATCCTTAAGATGATAGCAAGCTTTCTTATGACCTCAACGTCGGCTTCGGTGATAAATTCCTTATAGCGGACAAGCTCACTCATGGAAAAGTCGTCGTTTTTATAAACGGAAACCACCAATGCGGCAAGTACGATCTCCCTCTGGGAAATGCCGTACAGGGCAGAGTTTAAGGTAATGTAGCTTGAATGCTTCTGATAGTCGTAATACTTAATGCTTGCGCCTGAGTCGTGAAGCATTGCAGCAACCTTTAATATCCTTAAGTGCTGACGTGGGAACTTATGAAGAACACGAAGCTGCTTAAAGAGCTGTATGCACAGATTTAATACCTGATCAACGTGCTTTTCGTTACAGCCGTAATACTTAACGAGAGTTTTCAGACTGTAGCCAAGCACGTCTGAGATGGGCTTTTCGAAGGTGGAAGGCATTGCATAGTTAAACATAACGCCTTCTCTTAAGCCGCAGCCGCTGATGATCATTTCGTCAAAGTTGCATTCCTTTAAGAAAGGCCTGATTGCGGCAAGTGCCGAGGGAAGAATGTCCGCACGGTTTGAAGATACGCCCCTGATGCGTTTTTTCTTGTCAAGGTCCATACTGCAAAGCTTTTGATAAATAGCTTCATACTCGTCCTTAGGAATATGATAGTTGTGGACGATGGGATATGGACTTTTCCTCATCATTTTGCTTATCCTGCCAAGGCCCCTGAAGGAGCCGCCGACTAAAATCAGCTTGGTTTCGGGATCTAATTCCTTAAGCCAATCGATTTCAGCGATCTGCTGGGTGAAAAACTCCTCTATTTTTTCAGCCTGCTCCTTTTGGGTGAGGCCGTCGCCGGAGAAAAGCTCCGTCAAGGTAATTGCGCCAAAGGGAAGAGTTTTGAAGTTGAGAAGGTTGCGCCTGTTATAGTAAATAATCTTGGTGCTTCCGCCGGAAACCTCAACGATAAGGCCTTTGGGAACGTCCATCGTGTTGATAATGCCGCGATAAACGTACATTGCCTCTTCTTCAGCAGATAAAACCTTTAACTTGATGCCGCAGTTGTTGGCAACCTCGTCTAAAAAGCTTCTTTGATTTTTTGCGCGACGAACGGCAGCGGTGGCAACCACAATTATCCTTTCAATACCGTAGGCATCGCAAAGCTTGCGGAACATTTTTAAGGTCTTCATTGTTTCCGCAATGCGTTGGGGCTTCAAAAAGCCGTCCCTTTCCATGTCCTGGCCTAAGCGGACACTTTCCTTAATTTGGTCGATAACGATAAAATGCCCGTCGGAAAGCATCTGCACGATGACGAGCCTCGCCGCATTCGACCCTAAATCGATAATACCAATTTTTTCCATATGTTTGCCTCTTTAATTACGCCGTATAAGC
>JAFWAM010000052.1 GCA_017507595.1 Clostridia bacterium | reverse complement strand
TTTTTCAGTGATGACGACGTTACCCATATCAACTCCAAAGAGGTTGGTTTTTTTGAACATTTAAACTGGGGGCGCCCCCAAAAGGCCGTAGAGGAGCTTAAAGAGATTATCACAAACCGCACCTACACCTCTCCGTATAACGGCATCCGTTGTGAGATAAATAACTTAAAAATGCTCGTTGTGACACTTTTCCCCGAAAGACCCGGCCGCAAGCTTATTGAGCTTGACCAATCAGTTGTTGAACTTTTTGAAAATTATCAGATAATCGATTACTGATGTACCAAAAATAGTACGTGACATATTATATAATAACACCGTAGATTAAAAAAGGACGGTGTTATTTTTTTATGTTGTTTACTCCCAACGAAGATTTTTCAAGCCCCTTTGCCGATTTTGAAGATCACTCTGGCCGCGACGCTCTCGGCAAGGGCGCTTTCTGGCTCATTAAAAACGAGCGGGACCGATACGAGCTTTTTTGCGTTAAAATTTTGTGTTACCGTGACGGGGATTCCCTTGAACGCGTCGCAACCGGTCGCTGTGAAGCTGAGGGTCTTGGCCCTAAGGCCACTTGGGAAAGGGTTGACCCCTCCATCACAAAAAATCTGCCGTACGGTCATTATCCCCGTGGGCGTGTGAAGGTAAAAAACGGCAAGGCTGTTATTTATCTCAGTAAACGCATAAGCCGTGCGGACGTTATTGAAAAAATCTGCCAATCCTTTGGCCTTTTTAAGGAAAGGGGAATATCTTCAGTGCGTGTTAAGATGCGTTTGCTGTGGTAATTTACCTTCCGCCAAAAAAAGCCTTATTATTTTGCGACCATAAAGGAGACGATTATGAGATTTTACGAAGTATCAGTAAATGTTGATAAAGAATGGAAGGATGCCTTAAGTCAATCCTTCACGGCAGAAAAAAAGATGGCTATAAGCCGTTTATCAAACAAATTTCTTGACGAACTTGACGGCAACGGATGCGTTTTTATCACACAGACCTCGCCAAACATGGAGATGGGTGTGTGCGTACGGGGCAACGGACTTTGTCCCGAGGATATCGTTAGGCGGTTTTTGGAAGAAATTGATTTTGTATTTACCTACTTTGAGCTTAACGAGGTATCAATAAAAGCTTTTTCTTTAATGGTGCGAGCAAGTCAGAATAGCGAATATATCGAAAGCGAGCAGCGGTTATACAGAAAGTTGGATTTTGAATCCATCATGTATAATACAGATTACTATTACGCAGACAAGGTTGCCGCACCCCAAAAAAGTCCTCAGAAAATACTGCTCGACTTGAAAGAATATCATCTTGGCGACGGGTTTGCAAAGGAGATTTCACGTATTTTTTCCGCAGAAAACCAACAAGTCTTCCGTGGCAATCCAACAGATTACTTGATGATTTCCAGTGCCGCCGACCAACGGAAAACAATGGTCATTGACCTTGTGCTTGCCCTTTATTCTAAGGGAAGATTAATTTCAAAGCGATATACAATTGTCGACCTTAGGGATCGGTTTTGTACCGTTGATTTTTTGGAAAAAATATACGTATTGAACGAGGGCGGAAGCGTAGTTTTAAAGGTAGATAAGGAAAATTTCACTTTTGGCGGTTACAACAAGGGTCACGTTGTTATCGACGATGTCGTCAAAGTCATACAAAGGCATGGCGCAAGAACCCTTACTATATTCTCAATGGCCACCCCCTCTGACAAAATGCGTGCAGCAATAGAAACCAGTATGAGGGGCATGCCGCTCATTGTTTTTACGGACAACCTTTATGCAAAGGAAAAAGCCGTAGATCAGCTTGTTATGCTGGCCGCGCGTGACGGCTTTGAGCTCTCTTCCGAGGATTTGTCAAAGGTAAAATGTTCGGACAAAAGTTATACCTATGAGGAACTCTGTGGCCTGTATAACGAGTGGCGCGTCGGGTATCTCGGCAGACGGGTCTTTCCCGAGTACGGCGAGTTTTTTACAAGCCATACGACAAGTGAGCCCCTTGACTGCCCCCATGAAGAGGCTTATGAAAGGCTTCAGAAAATGATTGGGTTGCGCCACGCAAAAAAGGTGATAGAGGGCGCTATTAATTATTTCAGACTACAAAAGGAATATTACGCCCGCGGCATAGAATTCACGCGGCCGACCATGCATATGTGCTTTACCGGCAATCCGGGTACGGCAAAGACTACGGTGGCAAGACTTTTTGCGGAAATTTTAAAAAGCAACAACATTTTAAGCCGCGGAGAGCTAATAGAGGTTGGCCGTGCCCAGCTTGTTGGACAGTACGTGGGCTCTACGGCCCCAAAAATCAAGGATATTTTCAAAAAGGCAAAAGGCTCCGTTTTGTTTATAGACGAAGCGTATTCTTTGGTCGAAGACCGCAAGGGGCTTTACGGATCGGAAGCGATCAACACCATCGTGCAGGAAATGGAAAACTGTCGTGACGACACCGTTGTGATTTTAGCTGGTTATCACGACGAAATGCAAAAATTGCTTGACTGGAACCCCGGCATGAGGTCGCGTATTGCCTTTCACGTGCCCTTTGACGACTATTCAAAAGAGGAGCTTTTAGGTATTTCCAAAATATTCATTAACGACGCAAGTCTTACTCTGGAAAAATCTGCTGAGGAAAAGCTTTTAGGTATATTTCAAAGGGCGGCGGAGGACAAAAACTTTGGCAACGGTCGTTTTGCGAGAAACCTTGTGGAAAAGGCCAAGCTTAATCTTGCCAACAGGCTTTCCTCCCGTGATTTAAGATTTGTTTCCGACGAGGAAATCCGCACCCTTAAAGCTGAAGATTTTAATTATAAATTCAGCGAAAAAAAACCTTCAAAGCAAATGGGTTTTTATTTCTGATAAAAATCCGCCGTCTATTTTTAGGAGTTTGCTCAATGAAACGCGGGGGGCAAAACTCCTAAAAATCAGCCGTCTATTTTTAGGAGTTTTGCTCAATGAAACGCGGGGGGAAAACTCCTAAAAATCCGCCGTCTATTTTTAGGAGTTTTGCTCAATGAAACGCGGGGGCAAAACTCCTTTTACGTTTTTGCATTGACAAAGGCGATTTATGTTGATATAATATAAAAAAGGAGCGCATATGAAACAGGAAAGTAAAAAATTAGCACTACTCAGGGTGCTTGATATTTTAAAAAGATACAGTGATCAAAGTCATCCGCTTACTCAGGATAAAATTGTTGAACGCCTTAAAAAACTTTATCATATTGACGTTGACAGGCGCACTGTAAGTCGCCAGATAAGCCTGTTGCTTGAGGCTTTTGACGGGATAGACTCTCCAATTTCCATCGTTACCGACAGGCGAAGGGGCGTATATATTGAGGAAAGAGAGTTTGAAGATAGCGAGCTGAGGCTTCTTATTGACGGTGTTTTATCAAGCCGTCACGTATCTCCCAATCACTCAAAGGATCTTATAGAAAAGTTGTGCGCGCAGGCCACCGAATATTTCAAGCCAAGGGTAAAAAACGTCTACTCCGTCAACGATTGGAACAAAACGGACAATCCTTCGGTGTTTTTGAATATAGATCTTATTGATGAAGCTATCGAAAGGGGACTGCAACTTAAGTTTGTTTATAACAAATATGGCGCAGATAAAAAGCTTTGCAAAACCAGCAATCCTCGCGTCAGCCCATATCAGCTAATTTTGCACAATCAAAAATACTATCTTATGGCCCTTCACGAGGGGTTTAAGGATATGCATTTTTATCGCGTCGACAGGATTACCGATCTGAGGATCCTTGAAGACAAAACGCTTACCGACATACGTACCGTTCCGGGGTATTCAGGCGGCATAGACTATAAAAAAATATCTTCTGGGCTACCGTATATGTTTACCGATCGATTGGAGCATATAGTTATCCTCGTGGAACCTTGGGCCTTGGATGACGTTATCGATTGGTTTGGTAAAGACGTCCGCATTGAAAGCTTTTCGGACAAGTATAAGGTTACCCTTTACGCAAGTCCTCTGGCCACAGAATATTGGGCCCTTCAGTACCTTAGCGCGGTAGAGGTTTTAACCCCCGACACCCTGCGTGCAAGTATAAAAAAGGCATTGCAGGACGGTATAAAGAAATACAGCTAAAAAACCAAAAAGTGGCGGTAATCGACTTATACCGCCACTTTTATTGTGTTTTCAGCGTGGGCACGGGCGGTAAAAAAGCGCAAAAAAAAAGGGGCAAGATCAAAAGCTTGCCCCTTTTTTAAAAGCGCGTTTTTATTTACGCCTTGTAAAAGCTCATATCAGAAAGGGTTATATCGGCGTTATAAGTACCGCCGTCACCCCTTGCCGAGTCCACGAAAACAAGCAGGTTTTTAACCGCCCCGTGGACGCCCTCGCCGTCGAAGGTTATGGTCACGACTACCTGTCCGCCTGCGGGGACTGTCAGGGTAGATCCGCCCCAGGTAAGGTCAGTCCACACGTCGCCGCCGCTGGCGCTTTGATTGCATGCGTCCGTGCCGGAGCCATCCCCCGTTGCCACCCAGGTGGTGCCCTGAATATCAAATCTGACCCTTGCATCTGCCGTGCCGTTATTTTTCACGGTGACGGTAAAGGTATTATTGCCGGCGGCAAGACTTGCCGCGTTTGCCGTAATAGGCTTCCAGGTATTGCCAAGTCCGCTGTAGCGCACGTTGACCACCTTTGCGGCCCCGTTATTGTTATCAAGCGTATAGCCGGTGCCCGCCTCACAGCTGAAGGCAAGACCTATTGCCTCAAGCCCGTCAACCGGCCCGTCAACCGGCCCGTCAATCGGCCCGTCGTCGGGGGATTGGCCACCGTTACCGAAGGCCGCAAACTTAATATTTTTGTCGGTAACGTCACCCGCATAGGTATTTGCGTTATTTCTTGAGGAGTCTATCATCAGCTGGAGCCTTTCCACCTGACCGGAATATTCCACCACCAAAACGGCAGTTTTGCCGCCGCCGATCTCAAAGAAGGACCCGCCCCACACGGCGTCGGTAAAGACAGGGCTTCCGTCCATGGTGGCCGAAAGGTTAGTGGACATATTTTGTGCGCCTTGGCTTACAAGCTCCATATCCACAAGGTTAACGCGGAGGCTGACGTCAGCCGCGCCGTTGTTGGTTGCTTCCATATAGAGGTAATTTTTTCCCTGTCCGCAGGCCGAAATATCCATTTCCACGTTGACGTAAGTGCTTCCGCCGACCCCGTTATAGGTCACGTTGGCCTCGTTGCCGTTTGTCTGTACGTAATAATCTGACGTGGACCCAAAGGTTGGCGCAACGGGGCTTATTTTTGCCCAGTCGATGCCCTCAACCTCGTCGGGCTTTTGGTCGCCGTCCTCAACGGGGTTAAGTGGCCTTGCCACCGCCGTTGAAGAAAACCATTGATACTCCGCACCGTTATCCTTGACCGCGCCGGAATATTTCCCCATCCAGCCCACGGCCTTTTTGTTTCCGCACCAGTAATTGGCAAGGATCCTCCCCGGGGTGGAGGGCAGCTTATCAACTATCCTGAGGTTTTTGGCCGTTTCTTTGGCATTATCCGTGGTTACCTTGTAAACGGGCTCGCCGTCGACAAACCAGGTGATAGAATCCTCCGCCCAGCGATAGCCGTAAGTGTGAAAAT
>JAFWAM010000051.1 GCA_017507595.1 Clostridia bacterium | reverse complement strand
GTTAAAAGGGTGTTTTTCAAAAGGCACTATACTAATTGTTAAAACAAACCGTCTTTTTAAGATTTGGTATTGACACGGCCCGACAGGCGTGCTATAATATGACGGTAGGGCGTTGGCTTTATGATCGCCCCCCTTAAAAAATATTTCAGGAGAATTTTTTATGAGCAACAATTCCAACCCACGTCCCGCTTGGTACGATTACGTTTTGGCAATTATTCCCCTTATCCTCGTTCTGGTTTGGGGAAACAGCGTATATCTTTGCACCATTATCCCCATTGCCGGCGGCGCCCTCGGCGGTGCGATCAGCGGTCTTTGCTGCGGTCTTTCCCTCATGATTATGGCCAAGCAGGAAAAATTCACCATTAAGATCGTTATTGCTGTGGCAAACCTTATCGTTTCCTTTGGCGCGTGCGCACTTGTCGGTCTTCTCATCATAGGTGCCCTTGGCTAAATCAGTAAGCAAAAAATAAGTATAAAAATACGATTGCGCGCAAAATTTCTTGCGCGCTTTTTAATTTTTCAATAAATTTTAAAAGCCGATCAAAATAAAAAAGTCGGCGTATAGGCCCGTTATCGCCGCTTTTTTATGTAAAACGTCAAAAGGTGCGGCCAAAAAATAGACTTTTTCAAATTTTGTATATTGACACGGCTTTCTCTTTGTGTCATAATAGTTAAAGGAGGAAGATTTTATGAAAAAGACAGTCAAGTTTTTATCCTTAGCTTTATCAGCTTTATTGCTTTCGGCTTTTGCCTTTACCGGTTGCGGCAAGGGCGGTGACGACAGTACGGAGGGCCCTAAGGCCTACCCCGAAGAAAAATACACGGTTACAGAGGACTATATTGCCACCAATGCGGCAAACGACCAAGTGTTTTCAGTTTCGGGCGTGACGGCAGACCCATCAAGTCCTTTAAAGGGCAAGACCTTTTATTGGTTAGGCTCGTCGGTGACTTACGGTTCTGCATCCAACGGCCAAAGCGTTGCGGATTATCTTGCGGCTCTCACCGGGTGCGTTTGCAAAAAGGACGCAGTTTCGGGCACAACCATTTTTGACGACGGCAAGACGGCGGCAACGGGCACGGACTCCTACACAAGACGCCTTGTAAACAGCAAGGTTTTTGACAAGACCGAAAAGATCGACGGCTTTATCTGCCAGATATCCACCAACGACGCCCGCAACGACCGTCTTAACAAAAGGGGCGTCATCAAAAGCGATAAGTATTACACGTCAACGGACTTTGACCGCGCAACCACCCTTGGCGGTATAGAGTTTATCATTACCTACGTTACCGAAACCTGGGGATGCCCCGTATATTTCTACTCAGGCTCATATTTTGGCGACACCGGCACGAGAAAGTCCACCAATCCCACGGGCACCGAGTACGCAAAGCTTGTCGACCAGGTAATTGAAATTGCCGATAAGTACAATCAGTTTATGGATTTTAAGGTTGGCGTTATCGACCTTTACAACGACGCCGACTTTAACGCAGTCGTCAGCGACAAATATTATAAATGGGTCATGAGTGACGCCATCCATCCAAAGGCAGCTGGTTATCTCCAGTGGTGGACGCCATATTTTGAAAGCTACCTTGTTTACGATTTGACTTAATTATCCGCCGCGTTCTCAAAAAGGGCCTGTTTTCGGTTACGTTTTGGGGCGGAATATGGTATTTATATGACAGAAACTAAATAAACATCTGCCACCGGGTAGGAAATGCTTAAGCATTCGTTTGCGCGTCGTTAGGTCTTTGAAGACGCCCATGCGGATGCTTATTTTTTTGGTAAATATGAAAAAAAGATTTTTTAACGTAAAATTCAATCTTACAGACTACGTTTTATGGCTGTCGTCAATGGGGGTGCTTGCAAGCCTTGTTGACAGGGGGTATTTGTCGGTGGTGATATGCTTTGTTGTCTTTCTCGTCAACGATGCGTACGGCTTTATAAGCTGGTGCGCGATTAAAAAGCACCAGGATCTGGTCTTGGCCGAAAAAGACAAAACAGGGGATTAATCGGCACATAGGCTGACTTTTTAATAAAAAAAGCGCTTTGCTTGTTTAAGAAAAATAATAACGATAACGGGCATATAGGCAGACTTTCTGACAACGGAAAGAGTGGCGGCAAAAGCGGCGGCGACAAAAAAACCGTGGTCTTTAACGCCACGTCAACGGCGATTTTCAGCGGCGGAAGG